>NZ_CP045997.1:692521-992521 GCF_010233585.1 Spirosoma endbachense | reverse complement strand
CATATCTTCTGGTTTACTCAAGGTACACCGGTCCATACGGTTGATTTCATTCCGATCACGCTTAAGCCCAGCACACTGCTTTTTATCAACAAAAACCGAGTGCACTTTTTTGATCAGACAGGTAATTATGACGGCTGGGTGCTCCTATTCACCGATGCTTTTTTTGCTCGAAATACGCAAGATGCTCAGTTTCTACGGAATACAATTCTGTTTCATGACCTGCTGGAAATTCCAACTATTCAACTGGATGAAGCCCAAACAGATTTAACAATCATTTTCCAACAAATGCAGCATGAGCTAGCGGAGCCTAACGATCCAGTCCATGCGTCGGTATTACAGAACTTAGTTCATAATTTGCTGTTACTGGCGGATCGAGAGCGACGGCGACAAGGCTTTACCGAAATTAAGAAAGGCCCCGATTTGGATCATACTTTGCACTTCACAGAGTTGATGGAAAAACAGTTTATAAGGCTACGATCCGTTAATCAGTATGCCCAACAAATTGGTATTACTGAAAGACGTTTACAGCAGGCGATTGCTAAATCGGTTGGCAAAACCCCTAAACAACTCATCGAAGAACGGGTCCTGTTAGAAGCCAAGCGGCTCTTAGTGCACACTAATCAATCAATAAAGGAAATTGGCTTTATGCTGGGTTTTGATGAACCCAGCAATTTTTCCCGCTTTTTCCGCCAGCAGATTGGCCAAACACCTGCCGAGTTCCGAAAATCGTTTATAGTTTAAGTTCGTTTCGCGTTTTGATCAGTCTTTCTCGGATTTCTATCTTTCTTCAAGCGGCTTGGAAAGCGACCTTTGCATTGTCAAAATCATCTTAACAAACCGATGAAAATCATGCATTTACATCATACCGCCTTGTCGCTGGCCCTGTTTATTGGGCTGGGTACAAGCCAAGTTAGCTGCGCACAAAAAAAGATAGAAACCATGAACAAAAAAGATCAGGTTGTTGCTTTGCTAAGAAGCATCGAAACTGGGGAGGCTGGCCCCGTATCCGTTATCAATCCCAACCAGTATATCCAACATAATTTAGGAGCCGCTGATGGGCTGGCTGGTTTTGGTGCCCTACTTCAACAACTGCCTAAAGGCTCAGCTAAAGTAAACACAGTTCGAGCGTTTGGCGATGGGGAGTATGTGTTTACTCATACGGATTATAACTTCTTTGGCCCTAAGATCGGCTTTGATGTATTCCGCTTTGAAAACGGTCAGATCGTCGAACATTGGGACAACCTACAGGAAAAGCCTACCACAGCTAACCCTAGCGGCCATACAATGCTTGATGGCCCCACTCAAGCTGCTGATGCCGATAAAACCGAAACCAACAAAGCATTGGTCAAATCATTTGTTGATGATATTCTGGTTAATGGCCGAATGGAGAAGCTAACCGGCTATTTCAATGGCGACTCGTATAGTCAACATAATCCGCAAATTGGTGATGGTCTATCTGGCTTAGGCGCGGCCCTGGAAGCAATGGCTAAGAAGGGCATAACGATGAAGTATGATAAAATTCACAAAGTATTAGGTGAGGGTAATTTTGTCTTAGTAGTGAGTGAAGGTACTTTCGGAGGAAAACCAACTTCATTTTATGACCTGTTTCGGGTAGAAAGCGGCAGGATTGCTGAACATTGGGATACGATTGAAACCATTCCCGCCAAGGCAGAATGGAAAAATAACAATGGTAAATTTTAGCTTGACTTTAGCCATTTAGAAGAAGCCCGCTGGGATTTGATATGTAGATTTAGGCTACCAAACTTACTTCTATATGCCCCAACTCCCCAGCGAGTTTCTTTCAGTAAGATTATTCTATGCGAACCTGTTCTGTTAACGGGTTTTAGTCATGTTCAACTCTTAGTAGCTAGCGCTGTACTTGCTCCTGGCAAACGCATCGTTAGTTTCGTGCTACGAATTGTCGGTTTGAGTCAGGTGAAGCATTTCACAAGTATCATCGGGTGCTAAGTCAGACTCGATGGTCGGCACTGACCGCCAGCCGACTTTTATTGAATCAGTTCTTGTCAGTATTTATTGGAGAACAACCGGAAGTGGTGGGTATTGTTGAAACATTGAAACAAAGCGGGGGCGCCAACATCAAGGCCAGAGATTGTAGCGAGATGCCGTTCTTGTTTTCGATCATTACCTTGATGACTAACTCACTACAGAAGTAAGGTCAGTTAGTTAGTCAGGTCAGCCGTTGGTATGCCAAAGGCCTCTTGACGTTCAGTGATGCCCTAGCGGCTGTGAGACGCTATTTGTGGCGGAAAATGATTTTTTCCCTTCTGATTCAGAGAGGATACACGTAAAAATGAGCCAACAGCAGCGGCAGCCGCAGCAGTATCATCATGGCAAAACGCCTTAGCCTGGGAAGCATAAGGCTAAGATCGAGCAATAAACTCCATATACAGCTTATACTTTGGGGCGCTTATAAAGGGGTACGGTACTGCATGGTTCACCAAAAAGAAGGCTCTGCACAACAGGACGTAATACACGAGTCAATTCGACATAGGCAGCTGTTGGAACCGGAACTTTAGAACACCCTTTCACCACGACACGAGCATCTCGATAATCGTCAGGATTAATCTGTGCAATAGCATCGAAATAGAGCTTTTCTTCCAGATCGGTGAGATTTCCGAAGACAATCGTATTGGCGAAGGGTTGCAGTTGGATCGTCAGCAGCATATAGGCCCAGGTTGGTACGATCGCATCTTCGGTGCAGGTAATGGCTACATTCTTGCCGTCGTACTGACTCCAGTCGTGCTCTTTCAGAAAAGCCCGAAAATCTTTCTCCTTAAGAATCAACCCCATATAGAGGTTATCTTTTAAATCATAGACAACCCGTTCGCCAGGATGATAGTACGATTCCAGATCAAGCGACACAAGGCCACTCGTAGCAACACGGTTAATAATCTCAGTTTCCATTCGTCCAGTTGTATTGATCTATAGCTTGCAATCAGAAGCGTATAAGCAGAGAACCAGGAATGTGCCATGATTCTGGAAAATCGTATACTATCGACTGCTCACTATTTTCTTTGCAACAACCCTTTACTATCGAAAGGTTCTTTATAACCGTTGACAAAAAGCCGCCCGACAGTCCACATTTTTTGCTACTTTTGTCTTTACATCTATTTATGAACTGCCCTTAAACGATTGGCCCATGAAATTCATCGTTTCCTCGTCCGTACTGCTAAAAAACCTTCAAAATATTAACGGCGTCGTGGCAACTAACCCGATTGTGCCGATCTTGGAAAATTTCCTGTTTCGCATTGACGATGGTACGCTGACCGTAACCGCTTCGGACCTGCAAACGACCATGACAACGGAAATTCCGGTCGATGCATCCGAGAACGGAGCCATTGCTATTCCGGCTAAATTGCTGCTCGATACACTTCGTAGCCTTCCCGAACAGCCCGTAACGGTAAATATTGATACAGAGACATTTGGAACTGAAATCCTGACCGACAACGGTCGCTATAAACTGTCCGGCGAAAACCCGATCGATTTCCCCAAACTGCCGACCGTCAACAAGAACATGTCTGTCGAGATGTCTTCTGACATCTTACTGGGAGCGATCAATAATACAGTTTTTGCAACGAGCACCGATGATCTTCGCCCAGCGATGACCGGGGTTTATCTGCAAATGAGTCCGGATAATGCGACCTTCGTGGCTACCGATGGGCATCGGCTCATTCGCTATCGTCGGACCGACCTGGGTGCATCGGCCAGTTCGTCGATCATTATCCCACGGAAAGCGTTGCAGTTGCTGAAAGCATCCTTACCCGACAACGTTCCGGTCACGGCTGAATTCAGCCAGGCAAACGCATCTTTTACGTTCGGGCCAACGCAACTGATCTGCCGGTTGATCGATGAGCGATTCCCCGATTACGAAAACGCGATTCCGACCAACAATCCAAATGTAATGACCATCGGCCGGACTGATCTGCTCAACTCGCTGAAACGGATCATGATCTACGCCAATCGGACTACCCATCAAATTCGGCTGTCGCTCAAAGCAAATTCTCTGACCATTTCAGCTGAAGATCTGGATTACTCCAACGAAGCCAATGAGAAACTCCTCTGCGACTACGATGGCGAACCGATGGAGATTGGCTTCAACGCCAAACTGATGTCGGAAGTATTGAGCAACCTCAGCGCAAAAATGGTTTCCCTCGAACTATCGGCTCCCAACCGCGCGGGTCTGCTGATTCCGGCCGATAAAGAAGAAAACGAAGACATTCTGATGCTGGTAATGCCAGTTATGCTGAATACATACGCGTAATGGGAATGCCGAACGATGAGTGCTGGTTCAGCACTCATCGTTCGGCATTCATTATTCTTTATGGCCCCCAAACGTACGGCTCCGGCCCTTATTTTCATTTTCATTACGCTCCTGATTGATGTTACGGGATTAGGTATCATTATTCCAGTCTTCCCGAAACTGATTGAGCAACTGATTCACGGTAATATTAGCCAGGCAGCGCACTGGGGTGGTTTATTGACATCTTCCTATGCGCTCATGCAGTTTGCCTTCTCACCGATTCTGGGTGGTTTGAGCGATCGGTTCGGACGCAGGCCCGTACTTTTATTCTCCCTTTTTGGTTTTGGCCTCGACTATATCCTTCAGGGCTTTGCGCCCAGTATTGGCTGGCTATTCCTGGGCCGAATACTGGCGGGCATTACGGGAGCCAGTTTCACAACCGCAACCGCCTATATTGCCGACGTTAGCCCTCCCGAGAAACGGGCACAGAACTTTGGATTGGTCGGAGCAGCGTTTGGTGTTGGCTTTATTTTAGGTCCTGCCATCGGTGGATTTCTGGGACAGTATGGACCGCGGGTGCCGTTTTTTGTTTCGGCGGGGCTAACAATGGTCAACTTTCTATACGGTTATTTTATCCTCCCGGAATCACTCCCCGTCGAACATCGTCGACCTTTCAACTGGCGACGCGCGAATCCGGTAAGTTCACTGGCGCGTCTGGGAAAATATCCTGTCATTCTTGGTTTAGTGGCCTCGCTGGTTCTGGTTTATATTGCCGGATTTGCCGTACAGGGAACCTGGACGTTCTACACGATGGAAAAATTCAAGTGGAATGAAAAAACCGTGGGTTTATCCCTGGCCGCCATTGGCGTATCGTTTGCTGTCGTGCAGGGTGGCCTAAGCCGGGTAATTATTCCCAAATTAGGTCAGCAACGGTCGGTTTATGTCGGCATGCTGTTCAGCGCCATTGGCTTCGCTCTGTTCGCTTTTGCGAATCAAAGCTGGATGATGTTTGCTTTTATGACTGTGTATGCAATGGGCGGTATTGCCGGGCCGTCGATACAGGGTATCATTTCGAATCAGGTTCCGGCTAATGAACAGGGTGAACTACAGGGCGCGTTGACCAGCCTGACCAGCACGACATCTATTGTTGGTCCGTTCATTATGACAAACCTGTTTTCCTTCTTCACCGCAACCACTGCTCCCATTTATTTCCCTGGTGCACCGTTCGTATTGAGCTCCGTTCTCATTCTTATCAGTGCCGTTTTGGCCAGACGTGGACTGAATCGTGAGCGGGAAACGGCTAGTTAGCCTTCTTTATCAGGCCCCCATCTATATACTTGTATTTTGTAATACGACAGGCAAAATACCGGTTAGCCTGGCCACTTTATAGTAGCACCTCAGTATGTCATTATGCATCATATGGCAGATGCGGGCTATTCCATGCATTTTTAAACACAAACACCTATTTTCTGCCGCGCTAAGAATTGTTTGATTTGCGCAAGTATCCGTTTGATTCAGGTAAGCCCTGGTCTGTTGCCCGGTTCTACTTTTGTGGTACACAAGCAGCAGATTGTGCGCAACTGCAAAAGACAGTTCAGCACAGGAAACACAACTGCCAGGTCTTGTCTCTGAACAAAATCAATCATGGATACAGCAACAAAAAAAGTATGGTTTGTGACCGGTGCCTCCAAAGGGCTGGGACTCGTATTGGTACAAAAATTATTGCAGCAGGGATACGCCGTAGCGGCTACGTCCCGGAATCAGAAGGAGCTTGCCGATGCCGTTGGCAACACGACGGCCTCTTTCCTGCCTTTAGCGGTGAATCTTACCGATGAAAATAGCGTCCGGCAGGCGATCGACACCACAATCCGTACGCTTGGCGGGCTGGATGTGGTCGTTAACAATGCCGGATATGGTTTATCGGGCAGTGTTGAAGAACTGACGGATCGGGAAGCCCGCGATAACTTCGAGGTTAATGTATTTGGCTCCCTGAATGTGGTCCGGCAGGCAATGCCTTATCTGAGACAACAAAACTCCGGCCATATCCTTAATATCTCGTCAATTGGTGGTTTTTTCGGTTCCTTTCCCGGATGGGGAATCTACTGCGCCACGAAGTTTGCCGTAGAAGGATTTTCGGAGTCGTTAGCAACCGAGGCAAAAGCTTTCGGGATTCATGTCACGATTGTTGAACCTGGCTATTTTAGAACGAGCTTCCTTACTGCCGGATCGATGGGTGTTTCTCAAAACCAGATTGACGCGTATAAGGAAGTCCGGGAGTCGCAGCACCACCATCAGCATGTTCTGAATGGAAATCAGCAGGGTGATCCGGAGAAGGCGGCACTGGCCATGATTCAGATCACTACCGAACTGAATCCACCCGTGCATTTATTCCTTGGCCAGGACGCGTATGATATGGCCAATGCGAAAATAAGTGCGATTCAGGAAGAACTGGAGCGCTGGAAAGAGCTTACGGTTTCTACGGGCTTTGACGCGTAATCGCTTTTTAAAAACGGACTGTTCCGATCTTCGAGACAGCCCGTTTTTTGTAGTCAATAGCTGACTTTACACCCATCCGAGCCAACCCAAACCAAAGCTTATGGCATTGCACGTGAAGCCAATAAGTAGGCTTAATGGCCAGGATGTATTCCAGAGAAAACGTACCCAAAAGCTTTCAACGAAAGCTACAACTAGTTCGAGCAAGACGATATTACCGCCAATCTGAGTCCTATAATAGACCAAAAAAGGCCAGGTCGATGCGCTAATTAAGGCCCCGAGCAATAAAATAGGAACAGGCCGGTCGTATTTGTGCAAAAACAACAACAGAATGGGAAGTTCGATGAGCCACGTTTTTAGAAGATCGATCCACATCGTTTTCAGAATAAGTTCGTGGTGTTTACGGCTGCTTTCGCTTACGAACCCGGCGCACAATCAGCAGGATAGCGACGGCGAAGACGCCGACAATGAGCAGATAGTCTACAGTAGGGCTTCCTGTTGGTTGGGTACTAATGACATCGGCCAGTAAGCGCGAATGAATGCGAGGCAGGACTAACGAAAAAACAGAATTCTCCATAATTCATGCTATTGTGTTAAGAACTGATGTTACGCCACCTTTTGGATGGCTGGTTTAATTTTGAGTATGCAGACAACCCTCGACCTCTATACTGACTACTTACTTAGTAGTTTTGGCCAGACTACCGCGACTGGCTTGTCACGGCTGACACACACGCCAAAGGCGTAAAACACATCTAATAATTGTAAAAAATGGCTATCACTTCCGAATTACTTCCGAATAGGAACGTAATTGTACTGATTATCAACACATCTTGATTTTCCGTCCGGACCGCCACTGAAAATCAAGCACTTATCAGAAATGGTAAGTGCTTTTTTCGTTTGTTAGGGCGGACCGTTCGATTCAAAACCATTATCAGACCCATCCTGAACTACTTTGACAACCGCAGCACGAATGCGTCGGCGGTGTCCTTCAATGCCAAGATCAAAGCCTTCCGAGCCCAATTCAGAGGAGTCAAGAATGTGGCGTTCTTATTACATCGCCTAACTCCGTTATATGCTTAACCCCAGATGCTCCACAACTTTTGACATTGCTCCTAATTCACCCTTATCAATCATTTATAGACTACCCAGAATCAGCTGATGGACAAACCAAAAAAGCCAGCAAATTTCTGATTTGCTGGCTTTTTTTAGTGTATTCTATTTCCCTTACTGCTCGATCATCTCAGCATCAGCCAGGATATAATTGAGCTCGTAAATATTATCAGCATTCAGTTTGAGCGTTCCATGAAAAGTACGGCGCTCATCGGTTTTAAACTTTTTACCATTTTTCTTGAATTTCAAGGATACAACCGACTCCGGTCCTGCTCCTCCACAAAAAAAACAGGCACTGTATGGAAAGGCCGACAATACATACAGATTTGATTCCAGATCCACTGGCAATACATAGCCAGTTAATTCAACCGTTTTTCCATTAAGTTTCTGAATGCCCTGCCCAAACGTTGGATAAAGCATATAAACGGATTCTTCCGCATACCACTTCTTTTTGAAAGTGACGTCGCGTAAAACCTCCCACGACAATTTAACCGGTTCGGCAGTTGCCAAAATAGCCATTGAAGGGGTTCTACGGCCTGGGTTTAGTGGCTCCAGAGGCCGGAAAGAAAATGCAATAAAACTGGCGAATAGCAGAGCAACGAGTAGGCGATTCATGGCGTTGGGCACAGTATGGGACAAGTGTGAGGTAAAACTACGAAATTTACTACATTTACTCAATCATTTGGCTTCGATCTAACTGACCGTGTCCGAACTACTCAGCGATAACACAAAAAACGATCAGGCAATTCCATTTCGGTTCACGCGCCTGTACGTAACTTTATTTATTATACTGGCCGTTCTCCTTACGGGGGGCCAGATTCTGACTCAGTGGCGTCTAAGCACTGTGCAGGATGAACTATGGATTATACGCTATACAGCGCTCCAACGTCACCAAAGTCAGCAGATTGTCAAACAGGCACTTCAGGTTACTGACATTAATGAACGCGATAATTTCAATCAGAATCTTTCAGAATTAAGCCACGTATTCAGCACGTTTGAGCGCTATCACCTTCAAAGTCGGGAAGGGCAGGTAATTGCTCACAATGTACTGATTCCTAACTCTAACACGGTTCAGCGGCTATACGATAGTATCCGTCCGGAATTTTCCGCTTTTCAGCGTAGCATTGGGCATCTGATCCGGTTGAAGCGCCCCGAAGATGTAACGAGTCCAGATACACAGGCTAGCCTGAAATTACTCCTGGCCAATGAAAAGCCGTTTCTGGAGGAAATAGACACAATAGTACGCCAGCATACGAGCGAGTTACGGAATCAGCTTACCAGGCTTGAGTCCATTGAACTCTACTTATATCTGGTATCTATAATGGTTTTGCTGGGAATTGGCTTATTAATTTTCCGACCGGCTACACGTCGGCTCAAGCAGACCATTGCGCAGCTCATTGAAGCTGAACGACAGGCAAGTATTGCCAATAAACAACTATTGAGCGTCAATAAATCGCTGAGTGAAACGAGACAGAAATTGTTTGAGGCTACCCGGTTGCAGTATCAGCAGGAAATCGATGAGCAGAAATTGCGCACCTCTTACCTGATGGCCGGGCAGGAAGACGAGCGGAAACGACTGTCGCGGGACCTGCACGATGGGCTTGGCCAGATGCTGACAGCAATCAAACTTCAAATTGAAGGTCTGGAAGCTGGCCTAAAGCGTTCGTTAGCCGGGTCTGAAACAACAGAATTTATGGTTCGCTCTAAAAGTATTAGCAACCTGAAAAAATTAGTCACCCAAACGATCCAGGAGACACGCACCATCTCTAACAATTTAATGCCTAGCGTTTTAAGTGATTTTGGAATTATCCCCGCCATTAAAATGCTGGCCGAAAATGATCGTAGTGATACCGTCGATGTAACGTTTGAATCGAACCTTACTACCGATGATCCTCGTTTAGATAAAAACGTTGAAATTATGCTGTATCGGATTACGCAGGAAGCCCTGAGCAATGCTGTTCGCCATGCTCATCCCTCGCAAATCCATATCGAATTAATTGAACGGCAAAATTATGTCCACCTGATTGTCACTGACAATGGCCGGGGGTTTCGACCAGCAAGCCAGCGTTCAAAGCTCTCGCAGCCAGCTAAAAATGATCGCGCTCCTTCACAGGGGCTCCATAATATGCAGGAACGTGCCAAATTGCTTAATGGTAAGTTAAAAATCAGTTCGGTGCCCGGTAAAGGCACCAAAGTTCAAGTTAGTATTCCGTATAAGATGCAATCCGCTCACTATGACATCAATTAAATTAATGCTGGTAGACGATCATTCGATCGTCCGCGATGGGATTCGGCTTTTGCTGGAACAAGCCGAAGGCTTGGAAATTATCGATGAAGCCAATGATGGTGAAGAGGCTCTCGAAAAACTTAAGACTCATCAGCCGGATCTGGTCCTGATGGATATTTCATTACCCGGCATGTCGGGTATCCAGACAACGCAGGTTATCAGCCGATTATACAAAGGTGTGCGGGTATTGATGCTATCGATGCATAATAATGAAGATTATATCCTGCGTTCGGTAGAAGCTGGAGCCTATGGCTACATTCTGAAAGATTCGTCCTCCGATGAAATGATTAAAGCGATACGCATGATCGCAGCGGGGGAAAAATATTACAGTTCGCCGGTGGCCTCCATTATTCTGAGCGGCTACATGCAGCAGTTGAAGAAAGGAAGTAAGCAAGGTCGTGAGGTTCAGCCATCGCGCCTGTCGAACAAAGAAAAAGAAATATTACAATTTCTGGTTGATGGCATGAGCAGCCGTGAGATTGCTGAACGGCTTCAACTTAGTGTTCGTACCGTCGATAACCACCGGGCCAATATGATGCGCCGATTACAGGTTCGCAATGCAGCCGAACTGGTTCGGATTGCGGTTGAAGAAAAGCTTATCTGATCAGTAGATCGACAAGAGAATGGTTTTTTGCAGCCTCCGGTGAGCAAGTAACCCCACTAACCTTTTAGTCAAACCCCATTGCGAACCTGGAAAATCTTTTCTACGTTTGCTTCGTGAAACCGGTCTGAAAGGCCGGTTTTTCCATTTTGCTTTTACTAGATTAAGTATATCGAATTAATCAACAAAACCTGTTTCAATTATGTCACTTCGCTTAGGAGACATCGCCCCCGATTTTGAAGCCGATACTACGCAAGGCCATATCCATTTTCACGAATGGCTTGGGAATTCATGGGGAATGCTTTTCTCGCATCCGGCTGACTTTACGCCTGTCTGCACAACTGAGTTAGGGAGAACCGCTCTTCTGAAAGATGAGTTTGGTAAGCGGAATGTGAAGGTTATCGCCGTTTCAGTCGATGATCTGGATTCGCACAACCGCTGGACACCCGATATTAAGGATGTTACTGGCTCGGAGGTAAACTTCCCAATCATTGCCGATCCTGATCGGAATGTAGCGACCCTCTACGATATGATTCATCCTAACGCCAGCGAAAAAGCAACTGTGCGTTCGGTGTTTGTAATCGGCCCCGACAAAAAAATCAAGCTAACACTGACGTATCCAGCCTCAACGGGCCGGAATTTCAATGAGTTGTTGCGCGTCATTGACTCGTTGCAACTAACGGCTGACTATCAGGTTGCTACCCCTGCCGATTGGCAGCAAGGTGATGATGTAATCGTAACACCAGCCGTAACCAACGACCAATTGGAGGCTAAATTTCCGAAGGGTGTGACGTTTGTGAAGCCATACCTTCGCACTACGCCCCAGCCAAATAAGTAAGCTTTTCTAAGGTCAACAAAAGCCGGGCCACCAATACGATGTCTATATAGATCTTGTATTGGTGGCCCGGCTTTTGTTTAACACCCATTTTTAACCGGTGCCTAACGACATTAGGCAAATAATGTAAAGACTATAGTCTAACCTGAACAAAGGCTTTATCAACTGGTTAAGGTCTCGTTATCAACTAAACTTTTCAACGGTATGGCTAAGCAGAAGAATTCAAATCCAGAGCATAATGAAGGCCAGGTTACGAAAGCAATTGAAGAACAGACCGCCAAATTACCATCCGATATTTTCCTTTGGGCGGCCTTAGGCTCAATGGCTTTGTCCTTATTTCTACAATATCAGGGTTCTAAACATCGTAGTTTGTTTGTTGGACAATGGGCAGCCCCGTTTCTGATTCTGGGACTCTATAATAAGCTCGTCAAACTCGAAGGCCATGACTGATTTTTTACAATCAGGATATAACTGGCCCACTGCACGTTGCAGCGGGCCTTTTTTATGTTCGTTACATTCGCCGGTAAAGCTGTAATTTTGTGCCAAAAGTTAGTCCTCTGCATGAAAACACGCGTTCTGGTCAACATCATTTTTCGACGATATGGTCTTTGGATTTCGGCGTTTATGGTGTTGTTTGTCGCCTACTGGATCTTTCGATCTTTTCGACAGGACGACATGGACTGGCGCTTTGTTCGGGCATTCGGTATCCGCCTGCCCATGCGTTATGGCATTCATGGCATTGATGTCTCACGGCATAATGACCGCATTAACTGGAAACGAGTCCGGCAGATGGAGGCCGATGGGGTTCGACTTCAATTCGTTTTTGTTAAAGCGACAGAAGGAGCCACAATGACCGATAAACACTTTGATAAGAACTGGACTGAGGCAAAAAAATCAAACCTGCGCCGGGGCGCTTATCATTTTTATCACCCCACCCGAGATCCGGTCAAGCAAGCCAATAATTTTATTCGACACGTTGAGCTTTCGACTGGCGACTTTGCCCCGGTTGTTGATTTTGAGGTCACGAATGGCCAATCGGAGGAGGCCATTGTTGCTGGCCTTCGGCTGTGGCTGGCAACCGTAGAAGAACATTATCGGGCCCGCCCTATTATTTATACGAATGGGAGCCTCTATAAACGCTATATCAAAGGCAATTTAGATGAGTACCCGCTCTGGATTGCTGACTACTCTACCAAACACCTTCGGGCCTATGACCCTGATCGCCTGTACTTATGGCAGCACAACCAGAACGGCTGGGTTCAGGGTATTCGCGGACAGGTCGATTTCAATGTCTTTGTTATGGACGAAAACCGGCTACAGGAAATCTGTTTGTAACAGGTTATGGCCTTCGATTAGCTGATCTAAGCAGACACGTCAGCTAACCGAAGGCCAATTCGTTTATTTCGCCTTCCGCAGATAAAAAACGAATCCATTTTCCTCGCCCGTTTTTCTGATGTCAGGCAAGGAGTCGAGTGCTGTATGCTCTTCAACGTTCTTCTTGATAAACCAAACATCTTTGTCGATTTTACCGCGTAGAAGCCAGTTTTCGTTGTAGTAATTGGGGTTTGTAATGGCAGGTTTCTGCGTATAAAAGAACGGGCCATAACTACGATAGCCGTAGGATTTCACATACACATTCTGGCCCTGCGCCTTCTCGAAAAAGCGCATGGCCGCATCCTGAGAGATGCCTTCGATCCGACCGATAAAAAACCAGAGAGTCAGTGTAATAAACACAGCCATACCCCCAAACAAGGCAACAATTGCCCGGTCGGTCTGGCGTTGATCGAACCAGATCAGGCTCAGCGACAGAACAATAAGCAGCCAGATACCGGGTATTACCTCCCAGCCTGTCCAGTTAATTTTTGCGTTCAGGTTAGCCTGCGTAAAGGCATCCTGATCAGCAACAGCCCGCACCAGATCCATGCGATGCGCCAGAATAGGCAAGCCAATGGTAGCCAGAATATATATCCCGCCAATAACAATCAACCCAGCCCGCAACCAGTTGTTGAACCGGATTTTATTCGATTCCAATTGCGTCAGCGTCAGAGTGGCCATATAGGTCAGCGGGAAATAACACATGGACGAATAGTGGACAATTTTAGACTGTACGATGCTAAACAGGATCAGGACAACCCAAAACAAAATGAGCATCCACTTCCGGAATTCACGCTGGTAATTACGCTCGATCATCAGCGGAGCAAACGCCCGCAGAGCAAAAATCGAGGCCGGAAAGCAGCCAACCAGCAGGATCACAAAATGATAGCCGGGGAAACCTGAATGACCTGCATCAGGCGTACTGAACAGGCGAAAATTATACTTCAGAAATTCGGTGATGAAAACCGGGCCGTGAAGGAAGGTTTCCAAACCATACCAGGCCACAGAAACCAGCGTAGCCGCTACCGAATAAAACAGAAATTGCAGGGGCGTGATAAACCAGCGAAACCGGCTCAGAATCCAGTAAACACCCAATGTCAGACACACGATCAGGTAAGCAACCGGCCCTTTCGTGTTAATGCCCATTCCCAGTACAAACCCGCCGATAAACAGGTAATTCCAGACGCCACGGGGCAGAAGCATACTACTGGCGGTACCTTCTCGCTTCCAGGAGGCAAAAATCAGATTAATTAACCCAATAAAAATGAACAGGTTAAAGAACGGATCAATAATACCCGAGCGAAAATACAGATGAGGTGTAACGGAGCCCAGGTAGGTTAGCGCCCAAATCAGGCCAAAACGATGGCCGTGTAGCTTAGCGCCGAGGTTATACAGGTAAATCAGCGAAATAATACCACAAATGGCATTCGGTAGCCGAGCCGCGAATTCATTGGTGCCAAATATGTTCATCATCAACGACTGACACCAGAAGAAAAAAGGCGGTTTCTCGTAAAATGGCTTAAAATCAACGTGAACCCGCAGGTAATCGCCCAGCACAACCATTTCGCGGGAGCACTCGGCGAAATTGATTTCGTCCCAATCAAACAGTCGGACTCCTCCAAGAAAGGGAACGAATAGTAAAATGCCCAGTGCCGCAAAGAGGAGCGAATAAAAAAGTTTTTGATTCATACGTAACGCAAAAAAGCCCTGTCCACAAAAGTGAACAGGGCCGTAAAAGTAAGGAAAATGTTTGAGCCAGCATCCCGTAAGGTTCTGTCCAAATCTGTTCTATCGTCAAAATAGCAAAGTGCTCCGGCTTATTTCTTACCACTTAGTCGGTTCAGGATATTGCTGATGAACGCATCATCAATACCCAGTGCACGTTTTAAGGTTGTATAAGTGGCCACCATTTTTTTGTCTAACCAGATCAGAATCGCTTTGGCACCATCGTCGGGCCGGGCTTTGTAGTTCGTTGCCCGAAGCGTTGGCGTTACGGCTTCTTCCGTAAAATAATAGAGTGCGATTGATTTACGCGTCATATCTTCCGGACACAAAATCGGATCGGGCAGACCGTGATAGGAGTCCTCATCCGTGTTAAAAACAACACACCGGTTAAAGATCGGCGCAATTTTCTGTACCACGCCTTTCATCTGTCGGTCCCAGAGTTCCAGATCACCCCGGTATTCAGGTTTCCAATCGTGATTGAGGTAAATCAGTAAATTTACGCGCCGACGCCAGTTGCGTTTATGCGGGTGAACGGTAAAATCGGCGTGAACATTCAGGAAACCGTTTCGCTTCGACTGGTGAAGTCCGCCACCCTCCAGTGAATCATCCGAAATCAGGTTGGGAATACCCGTTAGTTTGCTTAGGTAAGCCACAAAACGGGGCGAATTCATTTCGCGAATAACATCCTGAATGGCAGTCGGCAGTAAATCCATTTTGTTCAGGCCGTGTTTTTTTTCATTGACGTGAACGTAATGAATCCAGCCAGCATCGCCAACAGCGGGGAATGACGCGAGTGCCCGTTCGGCTGCCCAGGGTTCCAGAAAATTCTCGAGCGCAATGTGCGGGTAAGGTTGGTTCTGTTGGTACCGTTGAGCATCAGCGGGCAGCGATTTCTGCCAGCGTTCATAGTCGAAGAGCGTATCGGTCGTAATCGTATTCATACCACAAAGGTAAGTTGAGAATTGAGGCAGTTTATAAGGAAACCGATTTATACAAAAAAAGATTGCGTTGGAAATACGATATTCGCGCCGACATTCTGAACTGGTTTACAGTTTTCAGGTGGCAGCGTATAGTGCGCACTTTGCGAATTGGTATGCAAGCTTATGCCAGCTCAACCTGAATACTGCCAACTGAAGATTGTACACTAAAAACTTCCTTTCTTATGCTTCCGAATCATCGATTTACCAGTCTCCCTGCTTACGCTCAATTACAAGCTCATTACGACGTATTAAAAAACCGGCATCTCCGCGATTTATTCGCCGAAGATGCCGAGCGTTTCCCGAAGTTTACCCGGCAGTTCGAAGAAATTCTGCTCGATTTTTCCAAGAATCGTATTACCGATGAAACCTTTGGTTTGCTGCTTCAACTCGCCGGGCAGGCGGGTCTGACCGAAGCAATCGGGAAGATGTTTTCGGGCGACAAAATCAACCGAACCGAAGACCGCGCCGTATTGCATGTGGCCCTGCGCAATCGGTCGAACACACCCGTACTGGTCGATGGGAAAGATATAATGCCTGACGTAAACGAGGTGCTGGCACACATGAAAGAGTTTTCGGAGCGCGTTCGGTCAGGCGCCTGGAAAGGGTATACGGGCGAAGCCATCACCGATATCGTAAACATTGGCATTGGGGGTTCAGATCTCGGCCCGGTTATGGTAACAGAAGCGCTGAAACCCTACGCCAGTCCTGATCTTCGGGTGCACTTTGTCTCTAACGTCGATGGCGTTCACATGTATGAAACGCTGCAAACGGTTAAACCCGAAACCACGCTGTTTCTGATCGCATCGAAAACGTTTACGACCCAGGAAACGATGACCAATGCCCAAACAGCCCGGCAATGGTTCCTGGATACCGCCAAAGACGAAGCAGCCATTGCCAAGCATTTTGCCGCGTTATCAACAAATCAGGCAGCCGTTGAGAAATTTGGCATTGATCCGGCCAATATGTTCGGCTTCTGGGATTGGGTTGGCGGTCGCTATTCGCTCTGGTCGGCCATTGGCTTGTCGATTGCCCTGTATATTGGCTATGACAAATTCGAGGAACTGCTGGAAGGCGGTCATGCCATGGATCTGCATTTCCAGAACACCCCCGCCGAACAAAGTCTGCCTGTTGTTCTGGCGCTGATCGGTATCTGGTACAATAATTTCTTTGGCGCACAAACAGAAGCGATCCTCCCCTACGACCAGTACATGCACCGATTTGCGGCTTATTTTCAGCAGGGCGATATGGAAAGCAATGGTAAATCGGTCGATCGCGACGGCAATCCGGTTGACTGGCAGACGGGCCCGATCATTTGGGGAGAACCCGGCACTAATGGCCAGCATGCGTTTTACCAGCTCATTCACCAGGGCACAAAACTAATCCCCTGCGATTTTCTGGCTCCGGCAATTAGCCAACGGCCCATTGGCGAACATCACAAAATTCTACTGGCTAACTACTTCGCCCAGACCGAAGCCCTGATGAACGGCAAAACGGCCGACGAAGCCGCCGATGAATTACGCAAAGCGGGTAAAAGCGAAGAGGAAATCAGCTTTTTGACGCCTTTCAAAGAGTTTTCCGGGAACAGACCAACAAACTCGATTCTGTTCAAAAAACTAACTCCCCGCACGTTGGGAAGCCTGATTGCACTTTATGAACATAAAATTTTCACGCAGGGCGTAATCTGGGACATCTATAGCTTCGATCAATGGGGCGTGGAACTGGGTAAGCAACTGGCCAGCCGGATTTTACCCGAGTTGCAGGATGATGCACCCGTAACTACGCACGATAGCTCAACTAATGGCCTGATAAATACATTCAAGAAATTGCGTAATGAGTAAATAATTATTCCCGCAGACGACCGTAGAAAAGTGTGAATTTTTGGACGTTTATCTGCGGGATATTTTGTTTTTTCCAGACAGACAAAATAAACGAATCGTTTTGCGAATGAGTTTCTATAGATTCAATAAGTTAAGGCTTTTACCGAAGGATATGAGTAAAGAAACTTACCATATTAACATACGAAGAAATTAGAATAATCTAAAAACATTGACCGTAAGCGGTCTGTTAATAGGGTGTAATGTCAATTACACCTTTTTTTTGTGCAACTCAACGCGATAAAGAACATTATGAAAACTCAACTTACTTTGCTGGCATCCTGCCTGCTTGGTGTTGGCCTTGCTAGTGGCCAAACCACCACCAATCCCTCATCGACAACGACGGGTACGTCAACGTATAGCGCGTCGCCAGTAACGGATACAACCAGCACGTCGAACAGTACGTATTCAACGACGCCAACAACAATGTCGTCGGATAGTGCGTCGAGAGCGAATATGAATGCCAATGGCACCTATTCAACGACGCCGACAACGAACAGCTACAACAACTCAGCGGCAACAACAACGACGACAACCGATACGTACACAACGACGACCCGCGACAAGAAAACAAAGGATTATAAAAACTTTGTTTTTGGCATCTATGCGGGTTTAAATACGACACGTTTTAAGGGTGAAGATGTCAATGGCGATAACCTCTCGGGTCGTTTAGGATATCAGGCGGGTTTCTTTGTACGGGGTGGTGGTCGATTATTTGGCCAGTTAGGCGGTGAATATTTTGCCTCAAGTTCAAACTACTTCCGTAAAGGAGATGGGCAGACGGCTCAAAACATTCAGGATCAGATCAATATCCAGTATGTTCAAATTCCGGTATATATCGGCTATAAGCTGGTTGAATCCGATCGGGGTATTTCTGCCGTTCGGTTACAGGTAGGTTTAGAGTATGCCAATCGGATCAACTCCAACAGCAACTCATTCAACCTGAGCAATTCGGAAATCAAGAGTGGTACGTTCAACGGTTTGGGCCAGCTTGGCTTCGACATTGGTCCGTTGCTGATCGATTTGACCTATCATTACGGATTCAGCAACTCGATCGAAGCCGTTAGCACAACAGGTTTCGCTGGTTCGCAGCGCAGAATTTTGAGCGCCAGTGTAGGGTTCAAGTTCTAAGCGATACGTTTTTCTGCAGTAAAAAGCCGGCTTAAAAAAGTCGGCTTTTTTTTTGTCGTTCCAGCACAGCATGTACATAAGCCTTATCTGCGAAGGAATAGTAGCTATGTCGATAAATAAGCGAAACATTCAATAAGGAGACATGGTTGTAAGTCAATATAGGCATATGCCGTTGCTCAACTCAACACGTTATGAAAAAAACAGTAAATGCAGCGTTACTGCTGGCAGGAGTATGCAGTGCCGGTCTGGCACTGGGTCAGCAAAATTCCTACGACGACCGCTACGATCGGGATAGGGACTATCGCCCGTCGTCGCGTCGGGATGAGCGCCGTTATGATCGGCAGCTCGATGATCGGTTGGATGAACGCAGAGATTTTAACCGTCGAAATGACGAAAATAGCCGATACAACAATCGCTACGAAGATCGGACGGGAAACGACCGAAACTACGGTCGGATGTATGATGAGCGCGATTTAAGCCGGGCCTATGACGATGGCTATCAGGATGGTCAGCGTAGTACGGAAGTCGAGGAACGCAAAGCACATCGGGAAAACTACAAGAATTTTACATTTGGCGTATATGCCGGAGCCAACTCAACCCGGTTTGAGGGTGAAGATGTTCAGGGCAATAACCTGAGTGGTCGGCTCGGTTATCAGTTGGGTTTCTTTATACGGGGTGGCGGCCGGGTTTATGGGCAGATCGGCGCTGAATATTTAACGTCGAGTTCTGATTTTTATCAGGCTGGCGATGGTCAGGTAAACGGAATCAAAGACATCACATCGAATGTCGACCAGAAATATTTACACATTCCGGCCTACATTGGTGTCAAGGTAGCCCAATCTGAACGGGGCATTTCAGGAGTCCGCTTACAGATTGGTGCTGAGTATGCAGCCCCCCTGGGTGTCAATAATAATGCATTCAATTTCTCGCAAAGCGATTTCGCTGCGGCTACCGTCAACGGTCTGGCGAATATTGGTTTCGATGCCGGGCCGCTGTTTCTGGATTTTGTGTACCACTATGGATTTGCTGATGTACTCAATAATGTCAGCAACACCAAACGCCGGATTCTGGGTGTCAACTTAGGATTTAAGTTTTAATCCATTAACTCATCCGCAATAGTCGGTAGTCGTTCGTTTATAGTCGTAAGTTTGTTAGTAGCTACTGCAACCGACTATCGCCGAACGATTACCGACTTTTTTATGAATACCTTATTCCCAATATATGTTAAGGCCGAAAACCTGCATACACTCATCGTAGGGGGTGGTTATGTGGGTCTGGAGAAAACAACGGCCCTGCTGGCCAACTCACCAGATGCCCGCATCACGCTGGTGGCCCCCGAAATTCGGGCTGAAATCCGGGAACTGGCCCGGCAACATCCTAAACTTGCCCTTATTCAGGAGCCTTATCATGAGTTATTCCTGGCCGACAAGGATCTGGTTATTGTGGGCACAAACGACAAAAATGTGAACCGGCAGGTACAGGCTGATTGCAAAAATCGACGAATTCTGGTCAATGTGGCCGATACGCCTGATCTGTGCGATTTTTATCTGAGTTCGGTCGTCAAAAAAGGAGATCTGAAAATTGCGATTTCAACCAACGGCAAATCGCCAACCTTTGCCAAACGATTCCGTGAAGTATTAGAAGAAATTTTGCCCGATAGCCTTCAGGAAACGCTTGATAACCTGACGGCCATTCGCAATCAGTTAAAAGGTGATTTTGTGCAGAAAATGGAGAAACTAAATGAAATCACGAAGGTGTTGAAATGAGCACAACTACGACCAAACGCTCATGAAAATTCTGGCGATCTCAGGCAGTTTACGCCTAAATTCGACGAATACAAAACTTCTCCGTGCCATCGTTCAACTGGCTCCTACCGACGTTGAGATTAACTTATATGATAAACTAGGCGCTATTCCGCCCTTTAATCTTGACCTCGACAATGAAAATGCGCTGGCGGCCGTAGCCGACTTTCGCTCTGAACTTCAGGCGGCTGATGCTATCGTGGTTTGCAGCCCTGAATACGCTCATGGCGTATCGGGTGTTCTGAAAAACGCGCTGGACTGGATCGTCAGTAGTGGCGAATTTATGAATAAGCCAGTAGGCATTATCAATGCGTCACCGCGTTCTCTCTACGCCCACAACGCCCTCATTGAGACACTTACAGTCATGATGGCCATTATCATTCCTGAAGCTTCACCAGCGGTGCCGGTTGCTGGCCGGTCGCTCGACGAAGCGGGCATTCTGGCCGATCAGGAACTAGCCACCAGCTTGCTCAACGCTATCGATGCCCTGGTAAATTTTACAGAAAAAAGCGATCATTAAGCGAGTAGAGACAGGGTTTTTCATCCAAAAGTTCTTTTCCTGTCTCCTGATTCTACCCTAAAACTGCTGCATAACAGCCACGAAGGTTTTATATGGCGATTAGATACAACGAATAAACGACTCTATTCTACACTACGTTGCCTTTCTTCACAGCATCATTCTCGTCCATGGTGGAGCTCATCCGCATAAAACCTCATGCGTAGCGCACATGGCCTATCGATTCCAGGGCACAAATTTATTATCTTTGATTTTCTTAACTTTGCGCCATGAATAAGTCGGAAAGTACTCGCACGTCAGATTTTAATACCGAACTAAAGCTAAAGGGATTTAAAGTCTATGAAACAGACAGCAAGTCGAATGGACACAACTATAGCCGCAAAGACTTCTACAAAATCAGCCTGACGTCTGGAAAGTATATTTTTCATTATGCCGACAAAAGTTTTGAAACGGATGAGCCCATTTTATTTTTTGGCAATCCGCGTATTCCTTACTCCTGTGAGATTATTACACCGACAATGGACGGTTATGCCTGTCTCTTTACTGACGATTTTCTGAAAGTAAGCGACCGGTCTGAAAGCCTTCTGCAATCACCCTTATTTAAGCTGGGCGGCACACCCATTTTAACGTTAGATACGGAGCAAAAAGACACCATCGCGACGATCTTTCAAAAAATGCTTGTAGAGCAGGATTCCGACTATGCCTTTAAGGATGAGTTGATTCGTAACTACCTCAACCTGATTATTCACGAAGCGTTGAAAATACAACCTTCCGAAAGCTATCCTGAGCACAAGAATGCGGCTGTACGAATCACCTCGGTATTTCTTGAGCTTTTGGAACGACAATTCCCGATTGAAAGCATCAATCACCCACTAGAATTAAAAACAGCACAGGATTTTGCCAAACAGTTATCCGTACACGTCAACCATTTAAATAGCTCGGTAAAGGAAGTTACCGGCAAACCCACGACAGTTCACATTGCCGAACGAATTATCAGCGAAGCCAAGGCACTCCTGCAACACACGAATTGGACTATTGCCGACATTGCTTATGCCCTTGGGTTTGAATACACGACTTACTTCAACAACTTTTTCAAAAAGAAAACGGGTGAGATACCCAAATCGGTGAGAGCGGCCTCTCTTTGAAATTCTTATTTTTTTCTTTGTTTTTCGTTAACGGCTGGCATACAGGACGCTGATCTTTGTACCGTCAATTAACAACAAAGAAAAAAGAATATGACTATCCCTAAAGTTTGGCTCATCACTGGTGCCGGACGCGGTTTAGGCCTGGATATTGCCAGAGCGGCTCTTGCCACTGGCCATAAAGTGGTTGCTACCGGTCGAAACACAGGCAAAGTTGCTCAGGCTCTCGGCCAAACTGAGGATTTGTTGGTCGTAAAGCTGGACATTACCAACCCTTCTGACGCCGAGTCTGCGATTAGGGCAACGATCGACCGGTTTGGCCGCATCGATGTTCTGGTCAATAATGCCGCCAGCTTTTATGCAGGCTACTTTGAAGAACTGACACCGGAGCAGATGGAGAAGCAGCTGACGACTAGCCTCATCGGGCCCATGAATGTCACCCGCGCGGTACTTCCTCTCATGCGTAAACAAGGCTCAGGACAGATCATTACGATTTCATCAACCGCTGGACTCGTCGGATTTGAGTTTGGTACTGCCTACGCTGCGTCGAAGTTCGGTCTGGAGGGTTGGATGGAGTCGCTTCAGGCCGAGATAGAACCCTTTGGCATCGATACCATTATCGTCAACCCAGGTTTTTTTCGCACCGAGCTACTTACCGAGGAGTCTACGAATTACGCCGAGCCTACCATTGAAGACTATAACGAGCGTCGAGCAAAGCAAATGGAATTTTGGAAAGGCGCGAATGGTCAACAATCAGGCGATCCGGCTAAGCTCGCTCAGGCACTGATTACAATCTCTGGCCAGGATCGGCCACCACGACGCTTCATTGCCGGGGCTGATGCCATTGGCACTGCCGGGCAGGTGATCGCCGTGCTTCAACAGCAGATCGACGCCTACCGTGAGCTGTCTATCTCGCTGGCCCATGAGGATGCGTAATTGCAACCCATAGTCCACCATCAATACCTTTTGTGAGCCAGCGATTTCGCCCTGCGCTATACCAAAGGATACCGGTATCCTTTGGTATAGCGGTACATTACCGATCCAATTGAGAAATAAATTTGGTGCCCAGGCAAAATTGTCATCAGGACAATTGCTTGCTAAAGCTTACCGAGTTTAAATCTAAAGATCAACCTGTATGTCAAATACAACATGGACTGTAGATAACCTACATTCAGAAGTACAATTCAAAGTCAAACATCTTGTCATCTCAACGGTCACGGGTACATTTAAATCATTTAGTGGTCAGGCCATTACGAATGGAGATCAGTTTGAGGATGCGCAGATACAATTCGACGTTGATGTAAACAGTGTAGATACTGGCCAGCCCGGTCGTGATGAGCACCTTAGAAATGCAGACTTTTTCGAAGCGGAAACGTATCCTAAATTCTCCTTCGTCTCTACTTCATTTAAAAAGGTCAAAGGTGATCTGTACAAACTTGTTGGCGACCTCACGATCAAAGGCATTACAAAAGAAGTAGCGCTCGACGCCGAATATGGTGGTACGGAAAAGGATTCATGGAACAACATCAAAGTAGGTTTTGAGGTAACTGGTACAATTGATCGCAAAGCGTTTAATGTTACCTTCAACGCCCTGACCGAAAGTGGAGGGCTTGCCTTAGGCGAGAACATTAAACTCCTGGCAAACATCCAATTAGGAAGACCAGCTGCCTAGAACCAGCCTTCATAAAACGAACAAACCGTTGGTGACTTACCAACGGTTTGTTCGTTTTATGAAGGCTATTAGACGCTCCTAATAGATTATATGAGAAGAATTTCCTGATTTGGCGATAAATATGCCGCACCAATACGGAACGGGCTTGCCTGTGCGCGTTCGGACATCTCCTGAATTAGAATAATCCCTGGCCGAAAATCTTGCCTATCGACATTGGCTCATTGTGCAGAATAAAGAAATAAACCAAAACGGCAAGTACTACATAGCTAAATGCCAGCCATTTTTTCTTCTGGGCAAACTCACTGGGGTGGTGGTAATAGTCATAAATCATTGATGCCGACAAGCCCATTACCATCAGAAAGAACGCGAAGACCCCAAAATCTGTTCGGTACATGCTAACCGAATGCATGAAACGAGCACCCGACACGATATAGAGTAGCCAGCAACCGAAGCCCGCCCGGTAGAGGTAAACGCTCAGCCGTCTGTCATTTTTAAGATCGAAAAGATCGTCGGTGAATTTCTCGGACATGATTTTGGTTGTTTGGGCTGCGGGGCCACCCGTGCTGTGAAAATACAAATTATAAGCTATAAACGCAAAAAGTACCATGCTTGATTCACAACCAGTTGACACGGTTCAGGAATTTAATACAATGCAGGTTGAACTCGTGCGTGTGGATGACGCCTTTCATTTCGAAGCCATTGGAAAATCGGGAGTGGCGCAGCACATTGACGGAGCAGTTGATATTGGCGGCCATAATGCAGGGGCCAGACCAATGGAAATGCTATTGATGGGCCTGGCTGGCTGCACGGCCATTGACGTGATTCTGATTCTCCAGAAACAGAAACAACAAATTGACGATTTCCGATTGAAGGTCGACGGGTTACGCGAAAAAGGAGCTGTTCCCGCTCCTTTCAAAAAAATTCATATCACTTATCTACTAAAAGGTCAGCTTAATGCCGATAAGGTTAAACGGGCAATTGATCTGTCGATGGACAAGTACTGCTCGGCTACGGCACAGTTCCGCCCTTCAACTGACATTACCTACTCATTTGAAATAGCGTAGTGGTTTACTGAGTCTTAAGCCTTTGGTTCCGAAGCCTTAAAGTGGTGCTGAGTCTTGTCTTGACCGCCGTTTTGTTTGCTGAAGAAACTCACGACTCCACTGCACGAAAGAAAGTCATGCCTGCCAGGCAAGCTTACTCAAAAACGCCGACCGGATCGGATACCCTATCTTCGAGACAGGGCATCCGATCCGGTCGGCGTTCAGGCCTATTCAATAGGCTTTACGACTTATTCTCTGGCTTTTTACGGAGGGTATCGTAACGCAGTAAACCCTCCAGAAAATAGTAATCGGCATAAATAATGGGCGTATCCACTTCGCTCTTGCCCGGCTTATGTCCGACACTATGCTTCAGAATAAAATTGTTATTTTCACCCAAATTGGCTTTATAAGCCGGACTGGCCAGGCTTTGCAGCATTTTCACGGCCGACTGATAGTAGGTTTTAGCCGAAGGGCCGCCATAGGTTGATAGCTCAAGCAAAGCCGAAGCGGTAATCGCACCAGCCGACGCATCGCGCTCTTCGTTCGGAAGATTCGGCGCGTTGAAATCCCAGTACGGGATTTTATCAGCGGGAAGATTCGGATGGTTCAGGTAAAAATCAGCAATGTGCCGGGCCTGATCCAGGTATTTTTTGTCTTTCGTTTCGCGATACATGACCGTATAGCCGTATAATCCCCAGGCCTGACCCCGCGCCCAGGCCGACCCATCGGCAGCCCCCTGAGCCGTTTTTTTCGCGGCTACCGTTCCGTCTGGATTATAGCAAATGACGTGGTAACTGCTGTAATCAGGACGAAAATGGTTTTTCAGCGTGTTGTCGGCATGAGTGATAGCGATGTCGCGAAACCGCTTATTACCCGATTCTCTGGCCGCCCAGAACAATAATTCCAGATTCATCATGTTATCGATGATAACTGGATATGTGTAGTTCTGAAACTTATTCCAGGATTTAATGACGCCGACTTTCGGATCGAAACGAGTCGAGAGTGATTTGGCTCCGGTCAGCATAATCGGCTTATACGATTCGTTTTTAGTTAGCCGATAGCCATTGCCAAAGGGACAATAGAGCATAAAGCCCAAGTCATGTGTACCGGTATTGTCCTGTTCTTTTGCGACTGCCATCGACCATTTATGAGCAGCGTCTTTCATAGCGGGAGCTTTCGTCCGTTCGTATAGATACCAGAGCGATCCACCAAAGAAACCACTGCACCACCAATCCGATTTCATGTCCCGAATCGTACCATCGGGGTTCGTCGATTGTGGAAATTTAGTCGTATCCGGGTGAGTTTTCAGCATTAGTTCGTATTGCTTCGTAGCAAAAGCGAACTCCTTATCAACGTCTATTGGCGTTTGGGCAAAGGCAGAAAAGGTAAGCGAGGCAAAGAGAAGACTAAAATAGTGTTTCATGAAAAAGAGAGTTTAAGAAAAAGGAATCTACTACCGCAAATCAGCGATCGCAGTCATATCCATATCGGCGTAATCCATATTTTCGCCAGCCATTCCCCAGATGAACGAGTAGTTCGTTGTTCCGCATCCCGAATGGATCGACCACGGAGGAGACACTACGGCCTGATGATTGGCCACGAGTAGATGTCGGGTTTCGGCAGGCTGGCCCATCAGATGCACAATCCGGTGAGCCGGGTCAAGATCGAAGTAAAAATAGGCTTCCATCCGGCGGTCATGCACGTGGGCAGGCATTGTATTCCAGACGCTTCCTGATTTCAGAATCGTTAAACCCATAACCAACTGGCAGCTTGGCAGCCCATCCCGGTGAATATACCGGTAGATGACCCGTTCATTAGCGCCTTCTTTCGACCCCATCGGTGCCGAAAAAACATCATTTTGTGCCGCCTTTTGGGTCGGATAGGTCGTATGGGCAGGGGCCGACAACACATAAAAAAGAGCAGGATCGCCTGCCGACTGGCTTCCAAATGTCACTTGCCGACTACCCCGTCCGACATAAAGACAGTCCAGTTTAGCCAGTTCGTAGCTCTGCCCATCAACCTGAATGGTTCCGGGGCCGCCAACATTGATTACGCCTAGCTCCCTGCGTTCTAAAAAATAGTCACTCTTTAGTTCGTCATAAGTCGTCAGTTCGACCAGTGAATCGACTGGCTTTACGCCCCCAACAATAACCCGATCAAAGTGACTGTAACAGAGCTGAACCGTATCTGGAACAAAGAGGGTTTCAATCAAAAAATTCTCCCGAAGCTCGTTCGTTTTGAACGTACTTGTTTCATTCGGGCCAACAGCATAGCGTACCTGCATGTTCAGTGAATAGTTGGTAATTAAACGTTGTAATTCGTAGATAAATGCAATTCCAGATGAATCGGCCTTTCCTGCATAGCTAGTCAGGTTCTGCAAGGCATAGAAGCTTATACTGGCTTTTTACAGAATATTATCTGAATTATTCAACTATTCAAAAGAATTGCCATAAGAATTACCCGCATATCAGTATAAAAATCAATGCAACCGCTACCGCAAACGTTTGCATACACGTCCTTTCGTCCATGTTTTTTTAGGAATCTCTGCTATTTCCAGGATGTCCCTTCTACCTCCATCTAGCTTAAGAAGGCTGGTCTGTTTTTGAAGAAGAACTATGAAATTTTACATTTTACGCAATAGCCTTCGGTAGCCTTGTCGTAGCCAGACACAGGCATCGTATGGCCCAAAAATCTTGGGCGCAAACATCTTTACTTTAACAGATTCAAATCTGGCTGAGCGTATTTATAGACCTTAAAATAAAGCGTCGTTTTGGTTTGATAGACACCGTCAATTGCTGAAATTTCGTTTATGAATTCAACCAAGTCGTTATTAGTCTGGCACATGACATCGACCTCCAAATCATAATCGCCGGATGTACTGGCCAGAAAACTAACTTCAGGCCGGGTCGAAATTTCCTGCGCTACGTGCTCTTTCAGCGTAGCCGGGCGCACATATACGGCAACGTGCGCGTAGGCACGAAATCCTACTTTATCGGGATCGACCCGGCCGACAATACTAATAATTCCTTCTTCTATTAATCGGTTAAGTCGGGTTCGGGCTGTGCCAACGGATACATTTAATTGCTCGGCAATTTCTGTGAATGACATCCGGCCGTCTTTTTGGAGACAGGACAGAACAGCAAAGTCCAGGTCGTCGAGCGTACTATGATTTTTTTCCATCACCGTGATTTTGTCTGGCAAAAATATTGCTAAAATTTGACTTAGATTTAAATTATTTTTAGTTTGCACTTCATATTTCTGCAAAAAATGCAGAACTACAACAAAACCATGAAGTATAGTCCCATACAGAATTACATAAACGGTCAGTTTATCGATGCGGCAACGGATCAGACACTGGCGGTCATTTCACCAGTAGATGGCACCCTGCTATCGACCGTACCATTATCGACTGCCCATGATTTAGATACTGCCGTCAAAGCGGCAAAAGCCGCCTTCCCGGCCTGGAGCAGAACAACCATTAAAGAAAGAGTACAGGTTTTCTTCCGCTATAAAGCGCTGCTGGAGAAGAACATCAACGAATTGGCGGCACTGGTCCAGGAAGAGAATGGTAAAACCTACGATGAGGCCGTTGCCGAAATTGAAAAAGGTGCTGAGCTGGCAGAATTTGCTTGTTCGTTACCGCAAATCGTCACTGGTGAAATTTTGGAAGTGAGCCGGGGCGTTGAGTGTCGAACTGAACACGTACCCCTGGGCGTCGTTGCCAGCATTGTTCCGTTCAATTTCCCAAGTATGGTGCCAAACTGGACAATTCCGAATGCCATTGCGCTAGGTAATTGCATGATTATCAAACCCTCGGAGAAGGTACCCTTGAGCGTAGGTCGACTAGCTGAACTGCTCCAGGAAGCGGGTTTGCCCAAAGGCGTCTTCAACGTCGTTCACGGCGATCGGGAAATCGTTGAAGCCATCTGTGATCATCCGGGTATTGAAGCCGTTTCATTTGTCGGTTCCACAAAAATCGCCAAAGCCGTTTATAAGCGGGCAACCAGCAATTACAAACGCTGTCTGGCGCTGGGCGGGGCCAAGAATCACCTGATTGTATTACCCGATGCCATTCCGGGGATGACGGCACAAAACATCACGGCATCGATGGCGGGTTGTGCGGGTCAGCGGTGCATGGCAGCATCGGCCATGGTTGCCGTTGGTCCGGTCGATCACATTATCGAGAAACTCTGTGAAGAAGCCCAGAAGATGGTTCCCGGCAAAAATCTGGGTGCCGTGATCAATCGTGCCTCCAAAGACCGCATTGAGCGATACATTACTGAAGCCGAAAGCCAGGGGGCCAAAGTGCTGGTCGATGGGCGTAATCCGACGGTGGAAGGCAAAGAAGAAGGCACCTATGTAGGCCCAACTGTTATTGATTATGTACGACCAGATATGGCCATTGCTCAGGAAGAAATATTTGGCCCGGTCATTAGCATCATGCGGACAAATACGGTCGATGAAGCGCTGGCCATCGAGAATGCGAACCCATACGGCAATGCAGCCTCCGTATTTACTCAAAACGGTGGCATGGCGCGCTACGTGATCGATAAAGCCAGCGCCGGAATGGTCGGCGTTAACGTGGGCGTACCTGTTCCGCGCGAACCATTTTCGTTTGGTGGCTGGAATGATAGCCGCTTCGGCGTCGGCGATATTACCGGCAAAAGCTCCATCGAATTCTGGACGAAGCTCAAAAAAAGCACAACCAAATGGAACCCCGAAGCCGGCATTAACTGGATGAGCTAACTTTAGACAAATTAACCATTAACGCTTTTTCTTATGCTTGACACAACAACGCTTTCTGAAACGCAGGAAGTGCTTCAGGATAGTTTCGATTATACCGTATTTGCCTGGAGCAAACAGAAAGGTATTTCACCCATTGCGGTAAAATCTGCCAAAGGAGTTTATATGTACGATTACGACGACAAACGTTATATCGACTTCTCATCGGGCCTGATGAATGTCAATATTGGACATGGTAATCAGCGCATTACGGAAGCAGTTGTCAAGCAAATGCAGGAGGTGAGCTATGTAACTCCCTACTGCGTAACAAAAGTCAGGGGTGAATTGGGCAAAAAACTGGCCGAAATCTGCCCCGGCGATCTAAATAAAGCCTTCTTTACGTTATGCGGTGCGACGTCAAATGAAGCGGCTATTAAGCTGGCGCGTTTGTATACTGGCCGGCATAAAATTCTAAGCCGCTATCAGTCCTATCATGGTGCTACGTATGGCACCTTATCGGTTGGTGGCGACCCGCGCAAACTACCAGACGATTCGCAGCAGGCTCCTAACTTCGTACACATCGATATCCCGTATCGTTATCGCTGGAACCACGATGAAGAAAGTATGCTGACCGACTCCGTTGCCCAGTTGGAACGGGTCATCGCCTACGAAGGCCCCGGCAACATAGCCGCCATCATGCTGGAAGGTGAGTCGGGCACATCGGGTTGTCTGCAATACCCTGTTGGCTATTTAGCCGCCGTTCGGAAAATCTGCGATAAACACGGTATTCTGATCATCATCGACGAAGTGATGAGCGGTTTTGGCCGTACCGGTAAATGGTTTGGCTTTGAAAATCACGGTATTGTTCCTGACATGGTTACGATGGCCAAAGGTATTACCAGTGGCTATATCCCATTCGGATGCCTGATGGTTACGGATAAAATCGCAGCCCGCTACGATGATACCGTATTGGCAACCGGTATGACTTATGCTGCTCACCCGGTTGGTTGTGCAGCGGCTCTGGAAACGCTGAAAATTTATGAGGATGAAAATCTGATTGAAAACGCCGTTGAAATGGGCAAATACATGGATGCACAGGCGGCTATCCTGATGGAAAGGCATCCGAGCATTGGCGATTTTAGAAATACCGGCCTGTTAGGCTGTTTTGAACTGGTCAAAAACCGGACGACGAAAGAACCAATGGCTCCCTTCAACGCCAGACCGGAAGAAATGGCCGTTATGAGCAAAGTAGCTGCCAGGATCAAGGAGTTGGGTATGTACACCTTTGTTCGCTGGAGTTATGTGTTCGTCGCCCCTCCCCTATGCGTCACGAAAGAACAAATCGACGAAGGGCTGGCAATCATCAGTGAGGCTCTGAAAATCGCTGACGAGTACGTGGTAAACCAACCAGTAAACCTATAAGGTCTTTATAAACCTATAAGGTCTCAAAGCCCTTATAGGTTTATCGAATCGTAACAAGCATGCTCACTTCAAGACGCAGATTTATTGGGGCACTTTCGGTAGGTACAGCATCGGCTTTACTGCCAGCTACAACGTTTGCGTCCATTGGTAAAGCAGATCCGGTTAAGCGAATTATTCTTGACAGCGATACCGCAACCGATGATGCGCTGGCAGTTCTGATGGCCGTGACTTCGCCTAAATTGAAAGTCGAGGCCATCACCATCACCTGTGGTAATGTGGGGTTCGACCAGCAAACTAAAAATGCGCTTTACACGATTCAGCTAGCCGGAAAGAACGGCCAGGTTCCCGTTTTTCAGGGTTCTGCCCGTCCGCTCGTTCGGCAGGTCCACGGGAATGCAACGTACGTACACGGTAGCGACGGGATGAGTAATTCGTTCTTCCCCGATCCGCAGCAAAAACCAGAGAAAGAACACGCCGTCGATGCCATTATCCGGCTCGTCGATAAATACCCAAACGAGATAACGATTGTTGCCATTGGTCCGCTCACCAATGTTGCGTTGGCGCTGTTGCGTGAGCCATCCATTGCCAAAAAGGTCAAAGAACTGTATTTCATGGGTGGTTTCTACAAGTTTTACGGCAACATCAATCCGGGTGCGACCTACAATGCGTGGGTCGATCCGGAAGCGGCCCGCGTTGTTTTCCAGTCGGGAATTCCCATAACGACGGTTGGTTTCGATGTGAGCGTAAAGAGCTCGGTTTTCACGGATGACGACTACGCGAAAGTGGAAAAACTCGGCACTAAATACGCTGACTTCTTCATGAAGATTAACCGAATTCGGCGAAAATATTGCAAAGAACACCAGAAGATGAATGGCTCTAATCACCCGGATGCCATTACCATTGCGGCCGTTATCGACCCCAGTATTGTTTCGCTATCCGTATCGCGTTTCGTCGATATCGAAACGCGGGGAGAATTAACGCTCGGGGCTTTGGCCATCGACGAGCTGGGCGTCTGGGGCAAACCACCGAATGCCACCATCTGCGTGGAAGCCGACGAGGCAAAGTTTAAGAAAATGGTATTCGATACGTTGAAAATGAGTTAATTGGTTCGTAGTTTACAGTTCATGGTATTGAGTTGACTGGTTTATGCCTGACCGAACCCAATACTAGAAAACCAGAAACAGTAAATCTGACATTATGCAGTTAGCAACTGAAGCAAACGTAGACGAATCATCCGCTCTGTATAGCGAGGATTTAGCTCCCATCCCCATGTCGAAACGGACATGGACTACCTGGAATTATGCCGCTCTCTGGATCAGCATGAGTTTGTGTATTCCAACGTATATGATGGCTAGTTCACTTATCCAGGGCGGTATGAACTGGTGGCAGGCTATTTTCACCATCTTTCTGGGCAATACCATTGTTTTGATTCCAATGGTATTAAATGGTCATGCCGGTGCCCAATACGGTATTCCTTTCCCTGTTTTGGTACGATCCAGTTTCGGAACCAGTGGTGCCAATATTCCGGCGATGCTTCGGGCCATTGTCGCCTGTGGCTGGTTCGGCATCCAGACCTGGATTGGCGGCTTTTCGATCTACCAAATGCTTCGGCTATGGATTCCGTCGCTGGAAACATTACCCCAGGTGTTCCCCGTTTCGTTTGGCTTACAAACCGGCCCTGCCATTTGCTTCTTTTTGTTCTGGCTGCTGAATATGTATGTCGTTTATCTTGGTGTCGAAAGCATCAGAAAATTGCTGGTATTCAAGGCATTTTTTCTGCCTGTTGCCGCGCTGGCACTGCTCTGGTGGGCCATTTCGGCCGGAAACGGTCTTGGGCCTATTCTCGAGCAACCGGCCAAATTCACGACCTCGGCGGAGTTCTTTGCCTTTTTCTTTCCAGCCCTAACCGGCATGGTCGGTTTCTGGGCCACTCTGTCGCTGAACATTCCGGATTTTACGCGCTATGCAACCAGCCAGCGAGCCCAGGTACGCGGTCAGATTATTGGGCTACCTCCGGCCATGACATTGTTTTCGTTTATTGGCGTTGTCGTTACCTCAGCAACGACTATTATTTACGGGACAACCATCTGGGACCCGCTCGTTCTGGCCGGAAAATTTGATAGTAAACTGCTGGTCAGCATCGCTATGATTGCGGTGGCCATTTCGACCCTGGCAACGAACATTGCGGCCAATATTGTTAGTCCGGCTAACGATTTTGCGAATCTGGCACCGTCGAAAATTGATTTTCGGAAAGGCGGCTACATTACAGGTATCATTGGCATTTTAATTTTCCCCTGGAAGTTAATTGCCGACCCAACCGGATTCATTTTTACCTGGTTAGTGGGTTATTCCAGCTTACTCGGGCCGGTTGGTGGCATCATGATCGCCGATTATTTCTTCCTGCGCAAACAGCAACTGGTACTGAGCGATCTATACAGCGAATCAGGCAGGTATACCTACAAAAACGGGTTTAACCCGGCTGCTATTATTGCCTTACTCGCGGGTATACTGCCCAATATTCCGGGCTTTCTGACGACCATTCAGGTGATTCCGGCCGACAGCGTTCCTGGCTGGATTTCGCACCTTTATAATTACGCCTGGTTCGTCGGTTTTTTGGTGAGCGGGTTAGTGTATTTGGGGCTAATGAGAAACAGTATTTTTACCGCAAAGGACACAAAGCTCTTCGCAAAGAACACAGAGAATTTATCTATTTAAATTTCTGTGCAGCTAAAAACCAACTTATACCACAAAGTAAACGAAGTTGTATGACGGAAATGAAGTGTCGCATAAGGCTAAAAGATGGTATTAGGCGAGTTGTAAACGGCTTATAAACCTTTGCGATTCATTGCGTTTCTCCTTCGTGTTCTCTGCGGTTAGTTTTTATTTTTTACCGCAAAGGACACGAAGGGGAAACGCAATGAATCGCAGAGAAAATAATTGATTAAATGAGCATTTTGATTAAAAACGGTCGGATTGTTACGGCTACAGACGATTACGTTGCCGATATTTTCGTGGAAGGCGAAACGATTAGCGCCATCGGTAAGAATCTGCCCGTTGAGGCCGATTCGACCATCGACGCGTCAGGGAAACTGGTATTTCCTGGTGGCATCGACCCGCATGTGCATTTGGCTATGCCGTTCATGGGGACGTTCTCAAGCGATACGCATGAAACGGGTACCCGTGCAGCTCTCTTTGGCGGCACGACTACGGTTATTGATTTCGTCTTGCAAAAACAGGGGCATTCGCTGAAAGAAGCGCTTGCCGACTGGAACTCCCGTGCCCGTGGCACTACCGTAGGCGACTACAGTTTCCATATGGCCGTGACTGATTTTAATGAAGATACGAAGGCCGAAATAAAGGAGATGGTTGAAACTGAAGGAATTACTTCGTTCAAAACCTTTATGGCCTACAAAGGGGCGTTGATGATTGACGACCGGCAAATGATTGGTCTGATGCAGGAGGTGAAAAAGCAAGGCGGTATGGTTACGGTTCATGCGACCAACGGCGATGTCATCGATTACCTGACGGCCAAACACCGGTCTGAAGGCAAGTTGGCTCCGCTGTATCATTACCTCTCGCAGCCCGAAGTGACGGAAGCTGAAGCCAGTGGCCGTTTCGCTGACATGGCCGACTATACCGGCTGCCCCGGCTACATCGTTCACATGACCTGCGAAGGTGCTCTGAATGCCGTTCGAAACGCCACCCGGCGTAATCAGAAAGTGTTTGTCGAAACCTGTATCCAATACCTCATTCTCGATGCATCATTGTACGAGTCTAATTTCGAGGGGGCCAAATGGGTCATGAGTCCGCCGTTGCGGGAAAAGAAAGACCAGCAATCGCTCTGGGCCGGTATCAACCAGGGTTTAGTGCAGATCGTGGCCACCGATCATTGCCCGTTCATGTGGGAGCAGAAACTGATGGGCAAAGATGATTTCTCGAAAATTCCGAACGGGCATCCGGCCATCGAAAATCGCATGGAATTGCTCTATAGTGAAGGTGTTCACAAGGGTAAGATCACACCGAACAAATACGTTGAGGTTGCCTGCACAAATCCGGCTAAAATCTTTGGTATGTTCCCGCGAAAAGGAACGATCGCGATTGGTAGCGATGCCGACATTGTCATCTTCGATCCAAACGAAACGCACACGCTCTCGGCCAAAACCCACCATATGAATGTCGATTATTCAGGCTACGAAGGATGGGAGCTAACGGGCAAAGTCAAAACTGTTTTGCTGCGTGGTAAAGTTGTTATCGACGACGATAAATGCCTGGCCGACAAAGGTTATGGCCAATTTATTAAACGCAATAAAGTGAGCGGAAAGATCTAGGGTATTTTTATAATTCGGTGTTTTTTCCTGGCCACTATCGTTGAACCCAATGGCTGGAGCCGGGACAAAAAGATCATTAACTTCTACGTAAGCATGCCACGAATTATTAAGTCGGGATTGATACAAATGAGTCTGCCGAAGACCGAAGGCGAAGGTACAATTGATGAAATCAAGGAAGCGATGGTCGAGAAGCATCTGCCGCTTATTGATGAAGCCGGTCAGAAAGGGGTTCAGATTCTGTGTTTACAGGAAATTTTCAATACTCCCTATTTCTGTCCGGGGCAGAACAGTGCCTGGTATGCTTCGGCAGAATCAGTTCCGGGACCCACGACGGACCTGATGGCCGAATATGCCAAAAAATACAACATGGTCATCATTGTTCCCGTCTACGAAAAAGAGCAGGCAGGAATCCTGTATAACACGGCAGCTGTGATCGACGCCGACGGAACCTATTTGGGCAAATATCGCAAGAATCACATACCCCATACGTCGGGTTTCTGGGAGAAGTTTTTCTTCAAACCCGGCAATCTGGGCTATCCGGTTTTTCAAACCCGCTATGCGAAAATTGGTGTGTATATCTGCTATGACCGCCACTTCCCGGATGGTGCCCGCTGTTTAGGTCTGAATGGTGCCGAAATTGTCTACAATCCGTCGGCAACGGTAGCTGGTTTATCGCAATACCTCTGGAAACTGGAACAACCTGCCCATGCTGCTGCCAACGGCTATTTTATGGGATGTATCAACCGGGTTGGCGAAGAAAAACCCTGGAATCTCGGCCGATTCTATGGCTCATCTTATTTCGTTGATCCACGTGGTCAAATCTTCGCCACAGCTTCGGAAGATAAAGACGAATTGCTGATCGCCGATTTTGATCTGGACATGATCGAAGAAGTTCGTAATGTCTGGCAGTTCTTCCGCGATCGGCGTCCGGAGACCTATGATAAGCTGGTTGAATTGTAAATGACTATAAAATGGATAATGCATCATGCAGAAATCCATTTCTAGTGGAGTCTGCCTGAGAAGTCCATCTGCATTATCCATTCACAATATGGCAATAACCAATAACCGATTAACGGCTGAACAATACGAGCAAAACTTCAGCGACATCCACCCGCCTTTCGACTCACGGGAAGCAGCTCTGGTGGACGCGAATCGTTGTCTGTTTTGTTATGATGCCCCGTGCACGAAAAGCTGCCCGACAAGCATCAATATCCCCAAATTCATCAAGCAGATTACCACCGATAACATCAAAGGATCGGCCTACACCATTCTTGATGCCAACATTATGGGGGGTGGCTGCTCGAAAGTTTGCCCGGTCGAGAAATTATGTGAAGGTTCCTGCGTCTTTAATTTGATGGACGAGCCTCCCATTCCGATTGCCAAACTGCAACGTTATTCCACCGAAAAGGCCATTGACCACAAATGGCCGTTGTTTCAGCGCAAACCATCGACCGGGCGAAAAGTAGCAGTTATAGGGGCTGGTCCGGCGGGCTTAAGCTGTGCTCACGTCCTGAGCCGGGAAGGCATCGATGTGACCATCTTTGAGAAAGAACGTAAAGGCGGTGGTCTGATGACCTATGGTATTGCGGCTTACAAGGTGACGCCGGAGTTCTGCGAGGACGAAGTCAATTTCATCACATCGTTAGGCGGGATTGAGATTAAGTATGAGCAGGAGTTGGGCAAAAATGTATCACTAGCCGACCTTCAGGCCAATTACGACGCCGTATACATTGGCATTGGCGTTGGTGTTGCGAGACAACTGGCTATTCCCGGCGAAGATTTAGCAGGTGTTGAGGACGCCATCCGTTTCATTTACGACATCCGCGAGAAAGGCTATCCATCCGTACCCGTTGGTGATCGGGTCGCCGTCATTGGCCTCGGCATGACTGCTATTGATGCAGCTACACAAGCTAAGCGACTGGGGGCCAAAGAAGTAACCATCGTTTATCGTCGAACGCAGGCCGAAATGCCCTCTACCGAAGTTGAGCTAAATCTGGCAAAACTAGATAGCTGTAGCCTTATCTGGCTGGCATCGCCCAAAGAAATCAAAGGGGAAAATGGACAGGTTACGCAACTGATCTGCAACGTAATGGAATTAGGTGTACCCGATACCAGCGGCCGCCGGACCCCGATTGAAACAGGCGAGACCATTACGCTGAACGTCGATATGGTTATCAAAGCTGCGGGGCAGGTTCCGTTTGAAGACCTGGTCGATAGCAACCAGCTCAACAACTGGAAAGGGAAGATCGCTATCGACAGCAACTGCGCCACGAATATTCCGGGTGTATTTGCTGGTGGCGACTGCGTAAACGGCGGCAAAGAGGTGGTCGATGCTGTTCAGGCAGGCAAGGATGGGGCAAAAGCGATATTAGGTTTTATGTATAAAGAGCGAGCGAGTGAATGAGCGAAAGAGCGGGCTGACGTTCCAGTGAACCATCTAGCCAGTTATTTCACTCATTCAATCTTTCGCCCATTCACTCATTGAAAACGTGGCAGATTTAAGCGCAAATTTCCTCGGCATCAAATCGCCAAATCCGTTCTGGCTGGCGAGCGCCCCCCCGACGGATAAACAATATAATGTCCTGAGAGCTTTTGAAGCGGGCTGGGGCGGAGTGGTCTGGAAAACATTAGGCAGCCAGGTTAAAAACGTGTCGTCTCGCTATTCGGCGGTTGATTACGGTGGCTCCAAGGTTATGGGATTCAATAACATCGAACTCATTTCCGACCGACCGCTCGATATCAACCTACGCGAGATCGCCGAATGCGTTCGCCTGTTTCCTGACCGGGCGATGATTGTGTCGCTCATGGCCGACAATAGCCGCGAGAAGTGGCACGAATTAATTGCTCAGGTTGAAGATACGGGTGCCCACGGCCTCGAACTGAATTTCGGCTGTCCACACGGAATGACCGAGCGTGGCATGGGCGCAGCAGTTGGTCAGGACCCGGAGATTGCCAAAATGGTCGTTGAATGGGTCATGGAAAAAGCGACTCTGCCGGTTATTACAAAGCTGACGCCCAACGTACATTCGGTGGTGCCGACAGGCCGTGCATCGGTCGAAGGGGGTACGAATGCGCTATCGCTCATCAACACGATCCAGTCAATTACCGGCGTCGATCTGGACACATTCGTGCCAAATCCATATGTAGCAGGGAAGTCGGTGTATGGCGGTTATTGCGGCCCAGCCGTCAAACCGATTGCGCTGAAAATGCTGACAACCATTGCCCAGGACCCCATCACGTCACGAATGCCTATTTCTGGAATTGGCGGTGTCAGTACGTGGAAAGATGCTGTTGAGTTTATGTTACTGGGAGCGTCAAACGTTCAGGTCTGTACGGCGGTCATGAAGCATGGCTTCCGCATCATTGAAGACATGTGCGATGGCATGAACAACTGGATGGACGAAAAAGGCTTCAAAACCCTCGATGACTTTATTGGCAAATCCGTGCCAACCATTACTCATTGGGAAGACCTCGATATCAATTACCACATCGTCGCGAATATCGACCAGGACAAGTGCATTCACTGTGGTTTGTGCTACATCGCCTGCGAAGACACCTCCCACCAGTCGATTAATCTGTCGTACGGCAATCCCTACAACACCTATTCAATTAAAGAAGATGAGTGTGTTGGCTGTAATTTGTGTAAATTAGTATGTCCCGTTGACAGTTGTATCACGATGGTAGAGCAACGCAAAGGTGACGAATACCTGAACTGGAAAGAATTTCAACGGCGCGGTTTGCCCTTGAACGATCATTAACAAAAGCAGCCCAACCGATGAGCGAACCCGTTAACGCGCAAACTACCCGTCTCGTTTACGGTCTGGAAGATAAAGTTCCTCTGATTCCGGCGCTCCTGGTCAGTTTACAACAGGTTGGGGCAATGGTTGTGGGAACCATCACGCCAGCACTGATCCTGTCGGGCATTTTATCCATCAGCCCGCAGGACACGGCTTATCTGGTCAGTATGGCACTGGTTGCATCGGCCCTGGGTACGTTTCTGCAAACAATGCGGTTTGGCGTTATTGGTTCCGGACTACTCAGCATTACAGGCACCAGTTTTGCGTTTCTGGCACCGCTGATTCAGGCAGGTACAACGGGAGGACTGCCGCTCATGGTGGGCATGTCACTGGCCGGAACGCCCGTACAACTTGCCCTCGCGCCCTTTTTGCCAAAGCTGAAGCGCGTATTTACGCCCCTGGTTTCCGGTATTGTTGTGTTGCTAATCGGACTTTCGCTGATTCCTACGGGTATGCGTAGCATTGCCCGATTACCCGCTGAAGGCGCACCGGCCTGGAGTGGCGGGTTGATTGCCCTGGTCGTTATTGTGGTCATGGTGATTGCTCAGTCGATTGGAAAAGCCTGGGCACGTATGGCCGCCGTGCTGGTTGGGGTCGTAACGGGCTATACAATATGTGGGCTGATGGGGTGGCTGCAAAGCCCAGCTCAAGGTAGCGGTTCATGGATCACGGTTCCCCAGCTTTTTCCGTACGGGTTGGCATTCAAATGGGAGTTGCTGTTTCCGTTTGCATTTATCTATCTCGTGTGCGTACTGGAAGCCATGGGCGACATTACGGCGACCTCTCAACTATCTGGCTTACCTACCGATGGCCCTGATCACTGGCGTCGGATTCGTGGGGGTATTTTAGCCGATGGTCTTACCTGCATTGGTTCGACGCTGTTCGGTGGTTTTCCCAGTGCAACGTATGCGCAGAATAACGGGGTGATTCAGATGACAGGTGTTGCCGCCCGGCGCATCGGTTGGATCATGGCCATTATCCTGCTTTGTCTCGGTCTCTTTCCGCCCGTAGGTCGTTGGATTACCGTCATGCCGCCCTGTGTGTTGGGTGCGCTTGCCCTTATGCTCTTTGGTCTGGTGGCCGTATCGGGATTACGCCTGATGGTTTCAGGAGGATTATCGCAACGGGATGCGCTCATTGCTGCCATCGCTTTGGGTGTTGGCATTGGTGTTCCTTCGCAGGAAGAGTGGCTAAAGACATTGCCCGGTGTGGTTCAGACGTTTCTGGAATCGGGCGTTTCGGCTGGCGGATTGGTTGCATTACTCCTCAATCTGCTCATACCAACCGGAAATAAAGCGCAGAAACTGAAAGAAGAACCTGCCGAAATGTTGTAAATTGTAAATCACGTTTGTTTAGCGCCATTAAGCGAAACAAACGTAGATCAGCATTTTATCAGCACTCCAAATAGTCAGACAAAGTAAATATCCTTGATAAAATTCATCCTAAATAATAAAGAAGTCAGTACGGCGATGCCATCTGGTACGCCGGTGCTCGATTTTGTACGCTATCATCAAGACCTGACCGGCACAAAAATCGGTTGCCGTGAGGGCGATTGTGGCGCATGCACCGTCGTTGTAGGCGAATTAAAACATGGGGAATTGCGGTATCGATCGGCAACATCCTGCCTGATGCCGCTGGGAAATGCGCATGGGAAGCACATCGTAACCATCGAAGGTGTCAATATGGACGAGCTGAATCCTGTGCAACAGGCTATGGCCGACGAATCAGCGACGCAATGCGGGTTTTGCACACCGGGTTTTGTGATGTCGATGGCGGGATTTTGCCTGAGCAAGACAGTGCCAACGCCACAAAATGCCATTGCCGCCGTTGACGGAAATATATGTCGGTGCACCGGCTACAAGTCCATTGAACGGGCAGCCGGTCGCGTCGCCAATCGTTTAAAGCAACGCAGCGCTGAAGATCCAGTTACCTTTGCCACAAAGCAAGGCATTTTGCCCGCCTATTTTTCTGGTATTCAGGAACGGTTGCAGGTAATGGCCTTAGGGCTGAACGGCGAACTGGCCAATGACAATCCAGTTGCTCAGCGCGTTGGTGGTGGCACGGATTTATATGTACAGAAACATGACGAAATTAAGGATGCATCCATCCGATTTCTGTTCGATAATGCTGATTTAAAGGGAATTTCCCAGATTGGTAACCACTGCGTAATTGGTCCGTCAACGACGGTAACTGACCTGATCGAATCACCGGTAATGCTGGCCCATTTCTCCGATTTCAACGCGTACACAAAGCTGGTGTCGTCTACACCGATTCGCAATATGGCGACCATCGGAGGCAACTTCATCAATGCCTCACCCATCGGTGATTTCACGATTTTCTTTCTGGCCTTAGACGCTACCTTGACGTTGAATGATGGCACTACATCGCGGGAACTACCCCTTCGAAATCTGTACCAGGGCTACAAAACGCTGGACAAAAGCCCGGAAGAACAGCTGGAACAGATCCGGTTTGAATTGCCTGATGCACGCGCACGTTTCAATTTTGAGAAAGTCAGCAAACGGACCCACCTCGACATTGCCAGTGTTAACTCAGCCATTTTTATTACAGTAGCCAATGATGTCATTACCAGCGCCAGATTGTCGGCCGGAGGTGTCGCACCCATTCCGAAACAATTGGCAAAAACGGCACAATTTCTAACCGGGAAGCCGATAACGGAGGAATTGATCATTGAATCCACAGCCATTGCTCAAACTGAAATTGCCCCAATCAGCGATGCGCGCGGTACAGAAGCCTATAAGCGTTTATTGCTTAGTCAACTGATCAAAGCGCATTTTATAAAGCTATTCCCGGAGTTGAATGTGAAGCAATTGCTCGCCCAATAGCACGTAGATACCTAACATTCAACTAGTTACTCTCCACTCATTTTCTAAAAAGAAATGAAAAATATAGATTCCAGAACACACGTAAGGGGCGAGTCGATTTATCTGGACGATATTCCGGTGATTCGCGGTACGTTGTTTGGAGCAGCCTTTGGTTCGCCGGTTGCGCATGGTGTCATTCGGCACCTTGATCTGACCGATGCCGAAGCAATGCCCGGTGTCGTGCGTATTCTGACCTATAAAGACGTAACCGGCGAAAATCAGATTGGCGGCATCGTCCCCGACGAACCGCTGCTGGCCGAACAGCATGTTCATTACTGCGGTATGCCGATTGCTTTTGTAGTCGCAGAAACCGACGATGAAGCCCGTGCTGCGGTCAAAAAAATAACGGTCGACATAGACCCGCTACCTGTCATCACCGACCCCCGCGAGGCACAGGCACTCGACGAATTAATCATTCGTCCGCGAACGTTCCGACTGGGTGACACGGCTACTGCCTGGGAGCAATGTGCTTACATTTTTGACGGAACCGCCGACACCAACGGTCAGGAGCATTTATACATCGAAACGCAGGGCGCTTATGCGGTTCCTCAGGAGAACAACGGCATAAAATTGTATTCGTCTACCCAAGGCCCGACGGCCGTGCAACGGGCCGTAGCCCGGTCGTCGGGTTTGCCGATGCACCAGATTGATGTCGATGTTACGCGTTTAGGCGGTGGCTTTGGGGGCAAAGAGGATCAGGCCAATATGTGGGCGGCTCTGTGCGCACTGGCAGCACATGTACTCCGAAAACCCGTCAAATACGCCCTGCATCGAATGGAAGATATGGCCATGACGGGAAAGCGTCACCCCTACTCCTCCGACTTCAAAATTGGGCTTGACAACGACCTGAAGATTGTTGCGTATGAAGCGACTTTCTATCAAAATGCGGGTGCCGCGGCCGATCTGTCGCCAGCCGTGATGGAACGTACGTTGTTTCACTGCACGAACAGCTATTTTATCCCGAATGTAACGGCAACGGCTTATTGCTGCCGGACAAATCTTCCGCCTAACACTGCCTTTCGGGGATTTGGCGGCCCTCAGGGTATGTTTGTCATCGAAGCGGCCATTACCAAAGCGGCTGAATCGCTGGGAGTTGATGCAGCCATTATTCAGGCAAAAAACCTCAATAAAACCGGCGATGAATTTCCGTATGGGCAAAAAGCGGTGAGCGAATCGCACATCTGCTGGAACAAAGCTCAGGACGTATACGAAATCGATGTAATCCGTGGGCAAATAGCCGCGTTTAATGACACCAGTGCGTTATACAAAAAAGGTCTGGCACTTATGCCGGTCTGCTTTGGCATCTCGTTCACGAATACCCGCATGAATCAGGCGCGGGCGTTGGTACACGTGTATACCGATGGTAGCGTGGGCGTCAGCACGGGTGCCGTCGAGATGGGTCAGGGTGTGAACACAAAAATGGTGCAAGTCGCTGCTCATGTGCTTTCCATCCAGTCGGAGCGGATAAAACTGCACTCGACAAGTACCTACCGGATAGCCAACACATCGCCCTCCGCTGCCAGTGCAACCGCTGACCTGAACGGGAAAGCCGTAGAGATGGCCTGTACCAGCATTATCCAACGCCTTAAGGCCGTAGCAGCCGAGGAATTGCAGGTTCGTGTTGATGAAATCACCCTGAAAGACGAGTTTGTTTATTGGGGCGACAAGAAGACAGACTGGTACTGGCAGCGGCTGGTAATGGCCGCTTACACGAAGCGCGTCAGCCTGTCAGAACACGCCCATTATGCTACTCCCGACATTCATTACGATGCGACCAAAGAAAAGGGGCATCCGTTTGCCTACCATGTCTACGGTTCAGCTATCGTGGAAGTGACTGTCGATTGCCTGCGGGGCACGTATGAAGTAGATGCGGTCAAAGTAGTGCATGATTTTGGCGTTAGCATGAATCCACTGGTCGACCGTGGTCAGATTGAAGGGGGCATCGTGCAGGGCATCGGCTGGATGACAATGGAAGAAGTGGTTTTCGATAAAGCAGGCCGATTGCGTTCCAATGCGCTGTCTACCTACAAAGTGCCGGATATCTATTCGGTACCGAAACAGATTATCATCGAGCCGCTGAAAACGGAACAGGACAACCTGGCCATTTTCCGGTCGAAAGCCGTTGGCGAGCCGCCGTTGATGTACGGCATTGGCGCTTATTTTGCGTTACGCAAGGCCGTTCTGGCATTTAATCCGACCGCTATAATCCCGTTTGATGCACCCATGACGCCCGAAAAAGTCCTGCTGGCATTGTATAACGCCAATGCAATTCGTAGCACCATGCCTTTTGCTAATGACCACACAGCTAATAGTCTGGAAATCAATCCTTAAAAGCATTCAGCAGAAGCTGCCAGTCATGCTCTTGTACGTACTGGAAAGTCACGGCAGCAGCCCAGGCAGGCAGGGTTTTCTGATGGCTGTCAATGCGGCTGGCGACATGGAAGGCTCCATTGGTGGGGGTATCATGGAGCACAAGTTCGTGGAACTGGCGAAAGAAAAACTGACGAATCAACCAACTGAACCTACGCTTTCGATCCGGACACAGTACCACGACAAAAGTGCGATCAGCAATCAGAGCGGCATGATCTGCTCCGGCGACCAAACGATTCTGATTTACCGGATTCAGCCGAACGATGCGCTAGCTATTCAAGGTATTATAGACTGCCTGCAACAGCACCAAAACGGCTTGCTTACGTTATCGCCCACAGGTATTCAGTTTTCTGCCAATAAGCTCCCTGAGGTTGACTACCAGTTCACGATGCAGTCGGAGCAGGAATGGCTGTATCAGGAGCGCATTGGCTATAAAAACCAGCTTTTCATTATCGGGGGAGGCCATTGTGCATTGGCCTTATCCAGAATGATGAGTCTGATGGATTTTTACATTCACGTGTTCGATGATCGTTCAAACCTGCACACGATGATGCTAAACGATATAACCCATGAGAAAACGGTGGTCAATAGTTATGACGAATTGTCCAGTCATATTTCTTCCGGGACGCATCACTATGTAGTGGTGATGACATTCGGCTATCGCACCGACGATCTGGCAATCAGAGCGCTCCTAAATAAAGAGTTGACCTATTTGGGCGTACTGGGCAGTAAGGCCAAAATTAAGAAGCTATTCTCCGACTATCGGGCGGAGGGAATCAGCGAAGAAAAGCTAAAGCGCATCTATGCCCCGATTGGGCTGCCTATTAACAGCCAGACACCCGAAGAAATCGCGATTAGCATTGCCGCAGAGATCATTCGGGTGAAGAATACAAAATAGCAAACCCCTAAGCGGTCATTAGTCGCTTAGGGGTGCTGAACTATAAGGACACGTCACTAATTCTGATTAATAGCCTTCATTTTGCTTCAGATAGCCGGGCAGGTTAGATGCTCCGTCGATGGCCGTCTGCGGAATCGGGAAAACCCGTTTCAGCTTATCGGCATTGGTCTTCTCGGTCCAGGTGCCTTCGTATTTACCAAACCGAACCAGGTCGCTCCGACGGACCATTTCCCAGTACAACTCAAAACCACGTTCGCGTAGCAGCAGGTCGATATTCATACTGGTCAGGGCAGGTGCACCGGAGGTACGCGAAGCCCGAACCGTATTCACATCGGCCAGGGCACTGGCGGCATCGTTGCCTTTACGGAGCTTAGCCTCGGCGCGCATCAGATACACATCGGCCAGACGGACGATGGCAATGTCGGCATCACCCAGGTTCCGGCCCGATTGTGATTTTTTACCAAACTCATACTTCAATACCCGATAGCCCGTGTTGTAATTACTACCCGCTACAGAAAAATCGACCTGCTCGGGGAAACTTACCGGCAAGGTCGGTCGGTTACGGGTCACGTAGAAGAGTTTACCGACCCGATAATTGTTACCACACCGGACAAACGCACCGTTTACCCGGAGCAACCCATATTGCTGGCCCCGCAGAATGCCCCGGTCCATAACAATATCGCTGGCTGCCATACAGGAGTCGGCAGGAAGGGTCATGTTCTTTTTATAAAAGCGAGGATCAACCCCAGCCGGGTCATTGGGGGCGTAGGCATTCACCCAGGTACGGTAGAAATCCGGCGTTATAGCTGGTCCGTCGGTGCCGTTGGCAGCCGGGAAGGCAGGTAGTGGAAACTGATCGCCTGATATCGAGAAATAGGCCAGACGATTGTGGCCATTCAGCTCGGCACGCTGGTCAACGGCAAAAATCAGCTCTTTATTATCGTGGTTGTTGTCGTTGAAAATTGAGAAGTAATCCTTGGACAACTGGTACTGATTAGAACTGATGATCTTATCGCTGTATTCCACCACCTTGTCCATGTCTTCAGGTTTGAATGTAAACTGGGTAGCAAACCGGTCGCGATAGACAGCCGCGTTCAGGTACAACCGAGCCAGCAGCCCCCATACCGCCCCTTTAGTCAACCGACCGGGGCCAACCGTCGTCAGCAGGTCGGGTTCAACCGCCAGAAGCTCATTTTTCACGTATTCCAGTGCCTGTTCACCGCGAAGAATTTGCGAGACTGCCTCTGCGTCCTCCTTTACAAATACCAGCCCGAACAGGTCGAGCATCAGCATATTGTAGTAGGCACGCATACCCCGTGCTTCGGCAATGTAGATTTTAGCGTTCGAATCCTTGTTGGTAGGCAGGGTATTCAGCGCCGTCACCGCTCGCGAAATACCCTGCGCCAGGACCAGCCACGTATTCCGGATGTTCGGATCTGTGCTGGTGTGCGTATGCTGATGCAGGGCGATATAAATACCATTGTCGCCCCAGTCGGTTCCACCCCGATAAGGCAGAATAGCTTCGTCGGTCGAAATCTCCTGAATGGCGAAGTAGTTTGTGTGCGTAAATAAATCCGGTAGACGCGCATACACCGGGGCGATGTTCCCATCGGCAGCCTGTTTGTCCGTTAAGCCGGTTGCCGAGGCTTCGTCGAGCACATTCTCGGTCAGGTCTGTACAGCTGTTGAGGCTGATCAGACTGGTTAGTATCAAGGTGATTATAAAAGACTTTTTCATGATTTTTGGTTAGACCAGTAAGGTTTTAAACCGGGACACATAGTCCTTACAGCAGTGATGAACTTATCAGTCTGATTAAAATGTCAGATTCAGGCCGAATACAAACGAACGGGCTTTGGGGTAGCTTAGGTAATCTATCCCGTACGACGAAATGCCATTTACCGTCCGATCGGTGTTTACCTCTGGATCATAACCGTTGTACTTGGTAATCACGAACAGGTTCTGTCCCGTTGCCGACAGCCGGACGTTAGAAATCCAGCGCTTCATCCCGATAAGTTTCGGATCGAGACTGTAGCTCAGCGTCAGGTTGTTTAGCCGGAAAAATGCACCATCTTTCAGGAAGCGGGTCGACACAGGAGCCGAGTTGTTGATCGACTCATTTGGCTCACCAACGGCTTCGGCAGGGCCATTTAATCCTTTTACCAGACGCGCTTTGTAGAAGAAAGCGTTGGCCGTGTTGTCGTACAACTTATTGCCCGACACACCATTGAAGTTGGCTGTCAGATCGAAGCCCTTATAGCCAACCCTGGCGTTCAGGTTGAACTGCTGGGTCGGCAGTGCGCTACCAGCGGCAATCCGGTCTTTATCAGTCCCGCCAATGCCATCACCGTCGATATCGCTGTACTTGCTGACTCCCTTGTCGTCAATGCCGATGTACTCACGCAGGAAGAAGGTCCCAATGGGCTGGCCGTTCACATAACCGTTAACCGTAGCCGACGTCAGACCTGCGCCCGTGGCCGATCCTGACGTAATTACAGAGTAGGGCGAGTTATTTACCACGTTTTTAATGAACGTAATGTTACCCCCAAGGTCGAACCGGAACCCGCGCTGGCTTGCGTAACGGTAGTTCAGACCTACTTCTACCCCCTGGTTCGTGATGCTCATATCGGGCACATTGGTCCAATAGGTAGCAGCCGGCTGAATGGGGTCAGCGGGAATTACTTCGAGCAGAATTTTGCCCGACACCTTCCGAAAATAGTCAATTGTACCAGTCAATGCGCCTTTAAACAGGCCAAAATCCAGCCCAACGTCGGTCTGGGTTGACACCTCCCACTGAATGTCGGGATTGGCAAGCCGCGTGTAAGTCGTTCCGGCAGGGTAGTTCGTCGAGTTGTCCAGTGGATAGCTGGTCGTTGCGCCAACCTGCGACGTAAACAGGGCCTGAGTGATTTTTGACGGAATCTCCTGGTTACCCGTTTGACCCCAGCCTGCCCGAAGTTTCAGATCAGAGAACGGTCCTGATTGCAGAAAAGGCTCTTCAGACAACCGCCATCCCGCCGAGAATGACGGGAAAACGCCGTATTTGTTGTTTGCCCCAAACTTGCTCGACCCATCGGCCCGCACGGTAGCGGTGAACAGGTAGCGATCCCGAAACTGATAATTCAGACGGCCAAAGAACGACTGAAGCTCGTTTTCGATCGACGATCCGCCTGGCCGGTTGTTAGCCAGTGTGAGATCCTGCCCAAGACTTGGATTGTTGATTGGTTCAATGGGCGAGATCGGAAATTTATTGATACTCCAGCTCCGCTCCTGAATATAAAATTTCTGATACGAATGCCCCACCAAAGCCGTCAGATTGTGATTAGCCCACCCCCGCGTGTAGGTGAAATAGTTCTCAATCAATACGTTCCGATTGGTCTTGTAGATACTTTCAAGCCGGCCATCCTGTTGGGGTACAGCACTGGCCAGCGACTGCAAATCACGGGTCGACGTTGCATTATCGATACCCAGATTCAGCTTATAAACGAGGGCGTTGGTAATCTTGTAGGAGGGTGATATCGTTGCTACTACCCGGTTGATCGTCGTTATATCTTTCTGCAAAGCCAGCGACAGCACCGGATTTGTAAACGCCTGATATCGTGCCGGACCACCGGTAGAGTCGTAGGCTGGATAGGTTGGGTTGGCCGATAGGGCCGCACCAAGAATACCCTCAATGGGAGGACGTTCGTTGACGGTTTGTGAAGCGGTTAGGTTTACATCGAGCGCCAGTCGATCATCAAGGAATTTCTGCGATGCATTAAATCGGCCGGTATAGCGTTTTAAACGGCTATTTTTCAGCACACCTTCCTGATTCTGAACACCCAGCGAACCGTAGTAGGTTAGCTTTTCGGCACCACCGCTAAAACCAAGATTGTAATCCTGCGTAATGGCAGTCCGGCTGATTTCGCGCTGCCAGTCGGTCGAAGCCTTCTTATCGTCGACAATACCCCCAACGGCCACTACCTGCTTTCGGTACTCGTCGGCATTAAAAACAGGAATAGGCCGTGCTACGTTTGAGATGCCGACGTTGGCGGAAAGAGTCAGATTAGAAGTGCCCGCTTTCCCTTTTTTGGTCGTAATCAACACGACGCCATTGGCCCCACGTGCTCCGTAGATGGCAGTAGCCGATGCATCTTTCAGCACGTCAATCGCTTCGATATCCTGCGGGTTCAGGAAGTTGAGCGGGTTGGTAACACCACCTGTACTGGAGTTGTCCAGCGGAATACCATCCAGGACAAACAAAGGCGTACTGCCTGTACGAACGCCACCCGGCCCCCGAATTGTAATACTCTGAGAAGCACCGGGTTCGCCACTGGCAGAAGTAACGTTAACTCCGGCCACTTTACCCTGCAAAAGTTGTTCGGGTGAATTGATTATACCCCGATTGAAGTCCGTGCTTTTCAGGGTTGTCATGGCACCGGTAGCGTCCTTCTTTGTCGTAGTACCGTAGCCGATAACGACAACCTGTGTAAGTTCAGAAGCAGCAGCAGCCAGGGATACATTCAGTGTTGTACGATTGCCTACCTGTATCTCCTGCGACACAAACCCAATAAAGCCAAACACCAGTACTGCATCGCCACTGGGAACGACAATCCGATACTCACCTTTGGCATCGGTGGTCGTGCCACGCTGTGATCCTTTCAATACGACAGTACAGCCAGCCAGCGATTCGTTCGTTGCCGCATCGACAACGCGCCCACTGACAGTCAGCTCAGCCTGGGCTTTGCCGGTCCGAAAATCAGGACTTTTCCCCTGAACGGCCAGTGCACTGATTGCCAGGAAAAACCAGCACAATACGCTCCATTTTTTTATAAATGGAGGTGAAATGTAAAAAATCTTCATGATTGTAGACTTAATTAGAGGTAGCAAAACGTGATTTCTCAATAAATTTCAATTAACGAAGTAAGTATTAAAAAAAAATTAAAAATTCCCAGAAAAATACAAAGAGATATCAACTAAGTAGCCCCATAACCAGGAATGTGCTACAGAAGTATGGTCTAACAGCCGGGTTATTCATGAGACCGGTTTAGTAAATTTCACCTGACTGGCTGATGGGCTACTCTGCAGAAGGCTGGCTGACTTATGGAAGATTTCGGCGAAAGACAACTGCAAATCCTGTACTCAACAGGTCTTTCCCTAAGAATTGAACATTGTAGAAATCGCACTGGTAATGATTCTTGTGGAGCGCAAAATTAACCGGAAGGCGCGTCACCACCCCAAAATCTCCATTCAAGGGTATGTTAACAAATCAACGACACATTTAATGTTTCCATAAAACCCCAATACAGATCGCGATATACGGCACTGAATAACAGGTTACTCCTGATTCAATACGAAGCCTTACTTGGTGGTTGGATAGATAAATCCAGCTCCTCATCAGATGCGCCTTCGTATGAAAAACTAACTCCTTTTTGGCTTATATTGCTCTAAAATCAGTGAATCCCAATTCGTAACCTATGCATCTGACACCACGCGAAAGTGAAAAGTTACTCCTGTTTCTGGCGGGTGAACTGGCCGAGAAGCGAAAAGCCCGTGGCTTAAAACTCAACTATCCTGAAGCGATTGCGCTTATTAGCAGCCAACTCCAGGAAGCCGCCCGCGACGGCAAATCGGTGGCCGAACTCATGCAATATGGTACCACGATTTTAACCCGCAAGGATGTAATGGATGGCATTCCCGAAATGATCCATGAGATTCAAATCGAAGCGACGTTCCCCGACGGAACCAAGCTGGTTACCGTCCATGATCCAATTCGCTAAATCCGTTCGCCGTTATCGGTCGATGCCTATACTGTAAATACCAGCCGACCAGCTCCTGACTTTTGGAAAGCGACTCCTCATAAACCGTAAATCAACATGATACCCGGAGAATACATTCTTGGCAACGACCCGATCGAGTGTAATGCGGGTCGGCCGACCGCCAGCCTAACCGTTGTTAACACCGGCGACCGACCCGTGCAGGTTGGTTCACATTATCACTTTTTTGAAGTCAACAAACAGATGGAATTTGACCGCGAGAAGGCATTTGGTATGCGGTTGAATATTCCAGCCGGAACGGCGGTTCGCTTTGAGCCTGGTGAAGAAAAACTCGTTGAGTTGGTTGCCCTGGGCGGAAATCGTAAAGTCTACGGGTTCAGCAACTTAACCAATGGCGATACGATTGATGAGCTTAGCAAACAACAGGCGATGAAACAGCTACACGCTCAGAAGTTTAAACATAAGCCATCATGAGCCTATCCATCAGCCGAATAAAATACGCGAACCTGTATGGCCCGACGGTGGGCGATAAAGTACGTCTGGCAGATACCGACCTGATCATCGAAATCGAAAAAGATTATACGGTTTACGGAGACGAAGCCAAATTTGGTGGGGGCAAAACCATCCGCGATGGCATGGCTCAATCGGCTACGGCCACTCGTGCTGAAGGCGTTCTGGACATGGTCATTACCAGCGTCATGATCATTGACCATTGGGGCATCGTGAAGGCCGATATTGGGTTAAAAGACGGCAAAATTGTTGGCATCGGTAAAGCTGGAAATCCCGATACAATGGACGGCGTAGACCCGAACATGGTCATTGGTGCTTCGACCGAAGTTCATGGTGGTGCTGGCCTGATCGCTACACCGGGCGGCATCGATTCACACATTCATTTTATTTGTCCGCAGCAGATCGACCATGCTTTGTTTAGCGGCATTACAACGATGATGGGCGGTGGTACCGGCCCTGCCGATGGCACCAGCGCCACAACCGTAACACCCGGTGCCTGGAATATCCAGAAAATGCTCGAAGCAGCCGATGCGTTCCCGATGAATCTTGGCTTTATGGGCAAAGGCAATTGTGCCACCACGGCCCCGCTTGAAGAACAGATTGAAGCCGGTGCGCTGGGCCTGAAAATTCACGAAGACTGGGGTTCGACACCAGCGGTAATCGATGCGTCGTTGACGGTTGCGGATAAATATGACGTTCAGATTGCCATCCATACCGACACGCTGAACGAAAGTGGTTTTCTGGAAGATACCATCAGCGCCATCAACGGTCGGGTGATTCATACATTTCATACCGAAGGTGCCGGTGGCGGTCATGCCCCTGACATTATCAAGGCAGCGATGTACCCGTATGTGCTCCCATCGTCGACCAATCCAACCCGCCCGTACACCATCAACACCATCGACGAACACCTCGACATGCTGATGGTTTGCCACCACCTTGACAAATCGGTGCCGGAAGATGTTTCCTTTGCCGATTCGCGAATTCGTCCCGAAACCATTGCAGCAGAAGATATTCTGCACGACATGGGCGTTTTTAGCATGATGAGTTCTGACTCGCAGGCGATGGGCCGCGTGGCCGAGGTAATTACGCGAACCTGGCAAACCGCCGATAAGATGAAAAAGCAGCGGGGATTTTTACCGGAAGATGAAGCGAATAAAAATGATAATTTCCGGGTGAAACGCTATGTAGCCAAGTACACGATCAACCCCGCCATTACGCACGGTATTTCGGACTATGTTGGGTCTATTGAAGCCGGGAAACTGGCCGATCTGGTTTTATGGAATCCGGCAATGTTCGGGGCCAAACCCGAAATGATCATTAAGGGTGGCATGATCATCGCCAGTAAAATGGGCGACCCTAACGCGTCGATTCCAACCCCGCAACCCGTTATTTACCGCCATATGTTCGGGGCCTATGGCAAAGCCTTACATAAAACCTGCGCAACGTTCGTGTCGCAGATTTCGCTGGAAAAAGGGATCGTACAACAATACGAGTTGCAGAAAATGACTTTACCCGTAAAGAATTGTCGGACCATCTCAAAAAAGGACCTGATCCACAACGATGCCACGCCCCGGATTGACGTAAACCCCGAAACTTATGAAGTGAAAGTTGAGGGCGAAACCATTACGTGTGAACCAGTTGCCGTCTTACCCTTGGCGCAGCGGTATTTTTTGTTTTAGGTAATCTATTCTTTGTCATCCCAACGCAGGAAGGATCTTCGGGTAAGACGAACACTTTTAGCTGCATCAGGATGCGTCCTACTGTTGGCATGACAAAAACAAAAAAATGCTTATTCAACAGAAACTCGGCCATATAGACGCTATCGACCCTGGCGACCGCACCATCGACTGGTTGCCGCTGGAGTGGTTTGAAACCAGCAAGCGGATCATGCGAAAGCGAACCCAATCGGGGCAGGAAATTGCGTTGAAGTTTCTGGCCGAAAATCCGCAACTGACACAGGGAGACGTGTTATACGAAGATGCTCAGACCCTGATTGTGGTTGAGGTGCTTCCGTGCGATGTACTTGTCATCAGGCCAAAGTCCATGTACGAAATGGCATCGGTTTGTTACGAAATTGGCAATAAGCATTTACCTCTGTTTTTCGATGACAATACGCTGTTGGCCCCCTATGATGCCCCTCTGTTTCGGTTACTGACCGCATTGGGCTATGTTGTAGAGCAGCAACAACGAAAATTAGTGCAACCCCTGAAAACGACTATTTCGCCCCACGGGCATGCCAGCAGTAGTGAAAGCTTATTTTCAAAAATCCTTAAACTCACTACACCCTCAGCATGAATACTGGTCTGATCCGTCTCCTGCAATTAAGCGATCCAACCCTACCGATCGGAGGTTATGCGCACTCGGCGGGCCTCGAAACCTACGTACAGGCTGGTGTTGTGCATAATGTTACAACGGCAAAAATGTTTGTCGAAGAAATGCTGGGCAGGAATCTGTTTTACACCGATGCGGCATTGGCCTCCTTGGCCTATGATGCTGCCACCCGGAATGACTGGAATGAACTGGTAACGCTGGATGACGAATGCACAGCGGTAAAATTGCCGAAAGAAATGCGGCAGGCCAGCCAGAAACTGGGCATTCGGCTGATGAAACTATTTCAACCGCTTTGTGATAACGCACTGGCAAATCAGTATCGGGAAGCCATACAGAATCAGGAAGTTATGGGGCATTATTGCCTTGTGTTTGGCCTGTTTGCACAGGCATTACAAATTCCGAAAGCAGATGCCATGACCGGGTTTTATTACAATGCAGCCGGTGGTATGGTTACGAATTGCGTTAAACTGGTTCCGCTGGGCCAACAGGACGGTCAGGAAATTCTGTTTTCGCTGCACCCACTGATTCAGAAATTGGTTACTGATACGTTACAACCCAATCGTGAGCTAATTGGCCTTTGCTGCCCCGGTTTCGACATCCGAAGCATGCAGCACGAACAATTGTATTCACGGCTGTATATGTCTTAACTGGATGGAAACGGGCAAATCTGAGGCTTTCGCTCAGCGCCATGCGGGCATCGCCGATACCACTACTAACCATAAAGTAAACTTGCAATGATCGTTAAAATGGCCGAGGGAAACCTCAAAACAAAATTTGGTGAGTACCACGAAATTCTCTTTTATGATGGACAAAAAGAGTCGATTGCGCTAATCATGGGTGATGTGGATGGCGAAGAAGACGTACTGTGCAGAGTTCATTCTTCCTGCCTGTTCGGCCATGCCTTTAACAGCATCGAGTGTGATTGTAGAGAGCAAATGGAAATATCCCAACAACTCATCCAGCAAGCCGGAAAGGGCATTATTATCTGGCTAGAGCAGGAAGGGAAAGGAAACGGGCATTTTGCACTTTTAAAAAGCGTAGAATATAAACGAAAAGGCTTGCCCCAGGCGGATGCGTATGAAGCGGTAGGCTTTAAACGGGATGCCAGAGACTACACGAAAGCAGCCGAAATTTTAAGCGAACTCGGCGTTAAGTCAATACGTATGTTGACCGACAATCCGAAAAAAGTAGAAATGCTGACCCAACATGGCGTTACGGTCGTTGGCATTAAGTCTACTACCCTGTGATCAGAGAAGTTCTATTCTGTAGAAAACCTACGTAATGAAGTCAAGAACCTACGTAAAAATTGGTGTGGCAGGACCGGTTGGGTCGGGAAAAACGACCCTGATTGAGCGTCTGTCGCGCCAGATGGCCAGCCAATACAGCATTGGTGTCATTACCAATGATATTTATACCAAAGAAGACGCGGAGTTTCTAACCCAAAACAGCCTGTTGCCCGCCGACCGAATCATTGGCGTCGAAACGGGCGGTTGCCCGCATACAGCCATCCGCGAAGATGCGAGCATGAACCTCGAAGCCGTTGAGGAAATGGCACAGCGGTTTCCGGATGTCGAACTTATTTTCATCGAAAGTGGTGGCGACAACCTTTCGGCTACCTTCAGCCCCGATTTGGCCGACGTGACCATCTTCGTCATCGATGTGGCCGAAGGCGATAAAATACCCCGCAAAGGTGGACCCGGCATTACGCGTTCCGACCTGCTCATCATCAACAAAATTGACCTCGCCCCCTACGTGAACGCCGATCTGGGGGTGATGGAACGCGATGCCCGCAGGATGCGCAATGGCAACCCGTTTGTATTCACCAACTTAATGAGCTCACAAGGCCTGGATAGCGTCATTGACTGGATACGTCGGTACGCCTTACTGGAAGCTGTAGACGAGCCAAAATTGTGGCGATGAAAGCTGAGCTACACATCCAGACTGCTCTGCGCCACACCCAGACTTATCTAAAAAAAGCGTTTTTTACCCCACCCTTCAAGGTAGCAAACATTACAGAGGATAAACGGGCCCATCAGTTAAAGCTGATGCTGATGAGTTCGTCACCGGGAGTTTTAGATGGCGACGACTATCAACTCCGAATTGATCTGGCCGAAGGTTGTTCGCTGGAGTTGCAGACACAATCGTACCAGCGATTGTTCACCATGAAGCGGGGAGCGTCGCAGCGCATGCATGTTCAGATGGAAAAAGGATCGTCGTTTTGTTTCCTGCCTCACCCGTCGGTGCCGCATGAAAAAGCCAGTTTCTCAGCAACCAACCAGATTTATATGGCCGATGGCTGTTGTCTGATCTGGGGCGAGGTACTTACCTGCGGCCGAAAACTGAACGGTGAGGTTTTTCAGTTTTCGAAATATCATACGGTTACGCAGGTATTTATCAACAAAAAAATGGTGATCAAGGAAAACGTCCTGATCACCCCGGCAACGATGAATCTGAGCGCAATCGGGCAACTGGAAGGCTTCACCCATCAGGCTGGCCTGATTTATCTGAATGAAAAGGAGCCTGTTCATGAACTCAGCAAAACGATAATGGCCTATTTAGCCCAGCAGCCGGGCATTTTGTTCGCCGTCTCAGTAGCTCCGGTCAATGGGCTGGTGGTCAGACTACTTGGACAACATAGCGAGCAGCTTCATACATGCCTGAAAACGATTGCCGGGCAACTACCTCAACCTACGCTTCGTCAATCCAAGTCCGTAGCCTATGAGCCATGAAACCCAGCTGCTAGTACTAACCTCCATTACCGTTGCTTTTTTGCACACGGCTACCGGACCTGACCACTACCTGCCGTTTCTTGCGTTAGCCAAAGCGCGGAGCTGGTCACTCCCGCGGACGATCGGCTGGACCATCGTTTGCGGCTGCGGACACGTGTGGAGTTCGGTGCTGTTGGGTTTGGGTGGTGCTGCTCTCGGCTGGTCGGTTGCCAAAATTAACTGGTTTGAATCGATCCGGGGTGGAATAGCCGGTTGGGCGTTATTGGGTTTTGGGTTGATTTACAGCGTCTGGGGGCTTTTTCGGGCTTATCAGAACCGGCCCCACAAACATTTTGACCTACAGGACAACGGTGAACTGTATGTTTACGAGCATAAGCACGATCTGGCTGTATCTCCACAAAATCGCTATAAAGTCACGCCCTGGGTTATGTTCCTGATTTTTGTACTGGGGCCCTGCGAACCGATGATTCCGCTGCTTTATTTTCCGGCAGCTCAACAGTCCTGGAGTGGTATGCTGCTTTTAATCGGCACTTACACAGTCTTTACGCTGGCTACAATGACCAGCCTGGTTCTGCTTGGATACTATGGCATTTCCCTTCTGAAAACAGAGCAGTTAGAGCGTTATATGCATGCGCTGGCCGGGCTGACCATTACTATCTGCGGTGCAGGCATGGTGTTTCTGGAATGGTAATTCATTCGTGACGACTAATTGCTCCGATTGCTATTCTTCATTACCCTGCTCCCTCGTCACTGTCCCGGTAATGTAGCCGTACGGTTCGTCGGTGGCGATGAAAATATCGTTATTGTTGTCCAGACCAAATTGCTCCAGATTGAACGGTATATGGTGCTTGTTGGGCATGATCAGACTAATCTCGCTCACAGCCTCATTCTCTTCCAGAACGGCCGAACCCATTGCCAGCAAGGTTTGCTGGACCGATAGACTTTTATGATGGGCAAACGTTTTCAGGAGTGTTTCTCTAATTTTTGCAAAGGCCGCGGTAAAGTCAAGTTTCTGTGTTGCATATGTCCAGGTAGCCTCGCATTGGGTCGCAAATATGCGATCGGCCGTTTCTTTTAGCGTTGTGTACTGGTCTTTGATATAGCCTTCGAAGCCCGAATCTGTCGTTTTCAGAATCAGCAGGTCTTTGATACCAGAAGAAATGACAATACGGCTCCCGGTCTGTACGATTGTCGTTGTGTATTTCTCAGAACCACCTCCCAGGTAGGCATGGTGATGCGGCTCGCCGTCGAACGTCATACGGCGATACGGATGCTCGACAATGTCGATTGTCGCCTGGGTTACCTGTGGATTATTGGTGATAAAATAATTCGCCAAATACAGCCCGAAGTTTTCGATGGAATCCACGAAATGCGCTTGCGCAAGCGCATAGACAGTGTTCTTCTGCGTATCGGTGGGGAGTATTTTCGAGTTATCGCCTAGGGTATGCGCGGTTTCAAAATCGCCCTGCAAGGATACATTCACGGAGATCTGCCTGAACTCATGATACGTAGGGTGCCGAATTATTTTTGACAGATTCACGGCGTTCTTACCGTACGCATTTTTTTTCAGTATAAGCTTCATGGTTGTTTCGGCTGTTTTAGGTAGTATTGACCCCTATTATAGAAATTAATTTCCTATTTTTAGTCTACCTCCTCAACTCTTCAAGGCTACCACTTACTACGGCCACGCCAGGGATGACCTCAGATAATAGCTCATAGTATGATTGATTTCGCGATCAAAGGAAATAATATTCTTACGCCTGAAGGACTCCAGAAGGCGGTAGTTCTACTAAAAAACGGGTTAATTTCTGATGTTTTAACAGACCTGCCATCAACTATCCATGTTGAAGTCATTGATATTCAGGACAAGGTTCTGATGCCGGGAGTCATTGATCCCCACGTACATATCAATGAGCCTGGCCGGACCGATTGGGAGGGTTTCGACACGGCTACGCGGGCAGCTATTACCGGTGGATTGACAACACTGGTCGACATGCCCCTGAACTCATCCCCGGTAACGACATCGGCGGAAGCTTTCGACCAAAAACTGGCAGCCACCGCAGGCCAACTTCACACAAACTGCGGTTTCTGGGGAGGACTCGTGCCGGGAAATACCGACGAAATTGAAAAACTTATCACCAAAGGTGTATTAGGATTTAAAGCCTTTCTGACTCATTCCGGTATCGACGATTTCCCGAATGTTACCGAAGCGGATTTACGGAAAGCGATGCCCATTATTGCCCAACATGGGCTACCATTGCTCGTCCATTGCGAATTATCTACCAACGAAGTACTGGCGACCGGCGATGTTCGATCCTACCAAAATTACCTGTCATCACGGCCAGCCGAATGGGAAGATAAAGCCATTGCTTTAATGATTCGGCTGTGCGAAGAATACAACTGCCGAACCCACATTGTGCACCTATCATCGGCCAATTCCATCGAACCCATTGCCAAAGCCAAACAAAAAGGGTTACCGCTAACGGTCGAAACGGCACAGCATTATCTGTTTTTCAATGCTGAAACCATTCAGGATGGTCAGACGCAGTTCAAGTGCGCACCACCCATTCGTGAAAAGGAAAACAACGACCAGTTATGGATAGCATTACGCGACGGCATCATTGACTTTGTGGCTACTGACCACTCTCCTGCCCCACCCGACTTAAAACTACTCCAACGTGGTGATTTTATGAAAGCCTGGGGCGGAATCGCATCCCTTCAGTTAGCCTTACCCGCTCTATGGACAGCCGCCCGGCAACGCGGCTTCGCGATAACCGATGTAGCCCGCTGGCTAAGCGAAAAACCAGCTCAATTAGCGGGATTATCGCATCGAAAAGGGCGAATTGCAACCGGATACGATGCCGATTTAATCGTATGGGACCCCCAAAATTCGTTCACTGTTTCGGAAGAAGTATTGCAGCACAAGCATAAAATGACCCCTTATCTGCATCAGGAATTGCATGGAGTGGTCGAACAAACCTATCTCGGTGGCCTGAAGGTTTTTGAGAACGGAACGATCAGCCAGTTGAATGCCGGAAAACTTATTACGCCCTCCATGAAATGACCGATTATTTAAACCGGGCCGAAAACGTACTGAACAAAATCAACGAACTGGCCGCGATCAGTGAAGACCCAGCATGCATCACCCGCACCTTTGGCACTACGGCGTTTCAGCAGGGAAGCCGCATCATTCAAAACTGGATGCAGAATATTGGCCTGGAAACGCGGGTTGATTCTATTGGCAACGTACGAGGTCGATTGATCAGCCCTCAGGCGAATGCCAGAACGTTTGTCATTGCCTCGCACATGGATACGGTCGTGAACGCCGGAAAATTCGACGGGCCGATGGGTGTTATCATGGGCCTGGACCTTATCGAACAGCTCATTCTGGCGGGTAAGCCGCTGCCGTTTAACCTCGAACTGATCGCGTTTAGCGACGAAGAAGGTGTTCGCTTTCACACAACTTACCTTGGCAGCAAAGTCGTTGCCGGTTCATTTGACGAAGCCCTTCTCAACAAAAAAGACGAATCGGGTATCACCTTAGAGGAAGCTATCCAGACAATTGGTGGGAATTCGGCTCAGCTACTCTCCGACTCGATTGCAGCCGATAAGTGGCTGGGTTATTTTGAAATTCATATTGAGCAGGGTCCTGTGCTCTATGAACGTAACGTTCCGGTTGCCGTTGTAACAGATATTGTGGGGCAAAAACGCATTGAAATTATCTTTAGTGGTATGGCTGGTCATGCCGGAACCGTACCGATGACGATGCGGCAGGATGCTCTTTGCGCTGCTGCTGAATTCATTCTGGCAGCCGAGCAACTGGCTGTCAGTGAGCCCACTCTGGTGGCTACGGTTGGCAAACTGAACGTAGTCAATTCGGCGAGTAATGTCATTCCCGGCGAAGTAAGCTGTAGCCTGGATGTACGAAGTAATGATGCATCCATCCTGGCGGTTGCTTACCAAACCTTGCACGATAAATGTGTCGAAATCGGCCAGAAACGGGCAATTACTATCCATTGGAAACTAATTCAGGAAACCACATCGGTAGCCTGCGACCCAGTCATCAGCGACTTATTGGCAGAGGCTATAAACGATTGTGGTTATGAAGTGATCAGGCTGGTAAGTGGTGCCGGACACGATGGCGTACCAATCTCGCAGGTTTCACCGGTTTCCATGCTGTTTGTGCGGTGCTTCAAAGGCATTAGCCATAACCCGCTGGAAAACACAGAATTGGCCGATATGGCTGCTACCCTTCAGGTGGCCGATACCTTTATGAGCCTCTATATCGAAAAACAACTGATTATGTGATTTTTGTCAGCCTGACAAAACGTAAATTAAACCTATGGAAATTTCAGCACTTACCCGATCGGTTGTCAAACGCAATCACGCCATCATTAGCCCCGACGGCTACATCAATAGTCGTGTACCCGGCTGGGATAACTGTACTGTCAACGTGATCATCAATGAGCAAATGGGCGCAAACCTGTGTCAGACGCTCATCACGACAACTGAAAACAGCAGGCTTACGGGTACCACGAAAGCGTCGCAACTGTTTTTCTACGTCATAAGCGGCCAGTGCACAGCAACGGTAAGCGGAGATGAGCAGCCGTTAAAAACAGGGCAGTTTGTCTATATCCCAATTGGCAAAGATTACCTGATCGAGAAAACAGAAGCCGGTACTCAACTGTTGACGTTCCATAAAGTCTACGAAAGGCTGGAGGGCTATGCTATACCGCCCGTTATTTTTGGCAATGCTGCCAACGTAGCGGCTCCAGCCTATCTGGGCGATCCGGCTCTACGTTTGCAGGTGTTACTCCCCGATGAACTATCGTTCGATATGGCAGTCAATATTTTCACCTACGATTCGGGGGGTCATTTGCCGCTGGTCGAAACGCACATCATGGAACACGGCCTTATTTACCTGCAGGGGCAGGGTGTGTATATGCTCGATCAGGACTGGTATCCCATCAAAAAAGGCGATTCGATCTGGATGGCTCCCTATTGTCAGCAGTGGTTCACGGCGATGGGAAAAGAACCCGCCGTCTATATTTATTACAAGAACGTAAACCGTTTTCCCACAACTGTATGATCCTGCCTGAATTAAATCAGTTGCCTGTTAACCAGTTAAAAGCAGCCCTGGTTACGTGTTGTGGGTCAACGGCCTGGGTGAACGAGATGGCCAAAACCTTTCCGGTCGAGAGCAAAGAAAGCCTGTTCGAACAGGCTGAAATCAGCTGGTTTTCCCTCAACGAAAGCGATTGGCGGGAAGCATTTGACCATCACCCGAAAATTGGCGACATCAATTCACTCCGGGAAAAGTTTGCCAATACAAGCACCTGGGCTTCCGGTGAGCAATCAGGCGTTTCAACGGCATCACAACAGGTTTTAGAGGATTTATCGGAAGGAAATCGGCTATACGAAACTAAATTCGGTTATATTTTTATTGTCTGCGCCACCGGGAAGTCGGCCGATGAAATGCTGGAAATTCTAAATTCCAGATTACCCAATTCGCCCGAAGACGAAATCCTGATTGCGATGCAGGAGCAGAATAAAATTACCAAGATCCGTCTTGAAAAACTTCTGGTATCATGAGCCAACTAACCACCCATATTCTTGATACAACACAAGGGAAACCAGCGGTAGCCGTTAGCGTAGTTTTGTATCAACAGCAACGGGAATGGACAGAAATTGCCCGTGGAATTACCAATTCAGATGGGCGGATCAGCGATTTATTGCCCAACGAAGCCGTCTTACCAACCGGCACGTATAAACTACGGTTTGAAACCGGAGCTTATTTCGATATGCTTAACACGCCAACGTTTTATCCGTATGTCGAGATTGCGTTCCAGCTCATTACGGGCGAGCATTACCATGTTCCCTTATTACTGAACCCGTTTGGCTATTCTACCTACCGCGGTTCCTGATCGTGAACCATTAAGATTACGCCTACACGGCGCCATGTCCGAAAAAAACATATCATTATGAAGTTATCGATTCAGGAAAGCGACAAAAACCGATTACTTGATAGCCTAAAACCGGCCAATCTGGCGTTTCAGGCAACGTATCCCGGCGACAAACCCGACCGGCAGCCCGTACATACGGTCTACGGTGGAGCCAATCTGTTTAAGTCGGACACCTGCATCCGGATGGGCGAAATCGCGTTGAAAAACCTGCAAACGTATTCACCCAATTTCGTTGTACTGGCCAATGTGCTGCAATTGGATGGATACGACCGTTTGCCACATCTGCGAAAAGACATTGCCGATCTGACCGATCGTTTAGACGGCCTGTCGGAAGCCGAACGCAGAAAAGAATCGGCCTGGCTAGCCTATTCCGTTTACAACAAAATCGTCCAGAAACTCCAGACCGAAGCCGTGGAGGATTTCCGGATTGACTTTGAAGATGGCTTTGGCAATCGCCCCGACGATGAAGAAGATGCAACGGCCGTTCAGGCGGCTCTTGAAGTGGCGGAGGGCATGAAAGATAAAACGCTATCGCCGTTCATCGGCATTCGCATCAAACCGTTTACCGAAGATTTAAAGTTTCGCGGGGTTCGGACGTTAGATATTTTCCTATCGACGCTGCTCGAAAAAACCGGCGGGGTATTGCCCGATAATTTCGTTGTGATGCTCCCCAAAGTGACCATACCCGAACAGGTAATCACGATGGTGCGCTTATTTGAAATTTTAGAGAAGGAGAACAATCTCGTCCCCAACACCCTGAAAATGGAAACAATGGTGGAGGCTACGCAGATTGTTATGGACGAAGAAGGTCGCAACCCATTAATGCGCATTATCAAAGCCAGCGAAGGCCGGTGTATTGCCGCTCATTTTGGCACATACGACTATACAGCGTCCTGTGGTATTACGGCCAAATACCAGACAATGGATCATCCTGTTTGCGACTTTGCCCACCACGTGACAAAAGTCGCGCTGGGCGGTACCGGTATTTTTCTGTCCGATGGTGCTACTAATGTTATGCCCATCGGCCCCCACCGGGGCGACGACCTGACATTCGAGCAGCTGGCCGAAAACCGTACAGCCGTGCATAATACATGGAAAATTGGGTATAACCACACCATGCATTCACTCATCAACGGGTTTTATCAGGGCTGGGATCTGAACCCGGCTCAGTTGCCGATGCGGTATGCCGCCACGTATAATTTCTTTCTGAGCAGTTACGAAGACGCTGTATTTCGACTGAAAACGTTTGTGGAGCGGTCTGCAATTTCGACGCTAACAAAAGACATTTTCGATGATGCGGCCACCGGACAGGGCTTACTCAATTTCTTCCTGAAAGCGATGAACTGTGGAGCAATATCAGAGGAAGAAGCGCTGGTAACGGGCTTGACAATAGACGAAATACGCAGTCGCTCCTTTTACCGGATCCTGGAAGGAAGACGAAATCATAACGGGTAATTTGGAATGTTACTTTTCATTATCCATTCCAAATTACCCGTTACAGAGCTTTCGCTCAGCATAGAAGCGTGCCACGGTTATTAGGAGTAGCATCAGTAACCGTGGCACGCTTCTATGCTGAGCGAAAGCCCTATATTACCTATCGTAGGCTACTTGATATCACCCCGAATTTCACCCGCCGGAAAGACCGCGGTATGTAAATTGGCGTAATAAAATCCGTTCAGCAAACTATCGACTCGGGTCGCTGTCGTCAAGGTAGTCGTACCTATGATTGGGGAGGTCAAACTCGCGAACGGAATTTCGACTGGCCCGGTACCATTAGCCGCATTGACTCGATGGAGGTGACCCGCCACAGGGCTTAATCCCGAATAGGTAACTGTGTAGCTCAATACACGCGTCGTTGGATCGACCACCCCAACAAACGCGCCGGTAGCTGCTGAAGCATTCGGTATGGGTTTTTCGGCAGCTCCGCTCAAAGCCGCGGTTAGTTTAATTTGGCCATCAACACGGACATTCCCCCGAATTTCGCCCGCCGGAAAGGCAGGCGTATGAAGATTGGCATAGTAAAATCCATTAATTAAACTATCGACCCGGGTTGCCGTTGTCAGCGTAGTAGTGCCTATAATTGGGGAGGTCAAACTCGCAAACGGAATCTCAACTGGCCCGGTGCCATTGGCCGAATTGATTCGGTGGAGGTGACCCGCCACGGGACTTAACCCCGAATAGGTGACCGTATAGCTCAATACGCGGGTAGCACGATCAATTACACCAACAAACGAACCGGTGCCTGCCGACACAACAGGAATTGGTTTCTCCCCTGCTCCACTTAAGGTTGACACCAATCGAATTTTTGCATCGGGAGGTAACGCCTGGTGATCATTGCAATTCATCAGGAAAGAGCTTAGTGCCATGAAAACAGCCACTAACAGGAAGGTAGAGTTCTTTGTCATTTTCATTAATTGAGAAGGTAAGAGTTAGCGAAAACTTGTATTGATACGAACAGAATGAACGGGTAAGGCCTTTTAGACCTATGGCAAAATACGTTGTTGACTATAATTGTTCAAAAAAAATGGCTTTATAACGATACTGACTCTGTACACGTTGGTTTACTTGCAAATACGTACTTAAAGGTATAATTAGATTCTTAGAAACTATTGGTTTTCTGTATGTTATCTTTACTTTATCTCTTTAACGAAAGCAGGGCAGCCTCATGATGAGACAGCCCTGCTTTCGTTGCTCTATAGCTTCTATTTACTGTTTCTTGATATCTCCGCGAATCTCACCAGCAGGATAGAGGGTTGTATGTAAATTGGCATAATAAAATCCGTTCAGCAAACTATCGACCCGCGTTGCTGTCGTCAGTGTAGTCGTACCACTAATTGGCGAAGTAAGGCTCGAAAACGGAATCTCGACAGGCCCAGTGCCATCTGCTTTAGTAACACGGTGTAAATGACCACCCGTCAGTGTTGACGAGAATGGGCCAGTATAAGTAAGCGTATAGCTAAGCACTCGAGTCGTTGTATTTAAATCGCCAACAAAGTTGCCTGTAGCCGTCGATGTTGTTGACGTCGGTTTTTCACCAGCCCCATTTAACGTCGCCACCAGACGCGTGGTTGTTGGAGTGGGTACAGTGGTTGTCGGATTCTCTTCGTCTTTACACGACATAAACGTCGTTCCAAGGGCCAATAAGGCCGCAACAGACAGGATTGCACTTTTCTTGTTCATAAAAATAGGCGTCTATGTGTACAACTGGGTTCAAAAATAGATTGAATTACCCAAAAAGTACGCAGTACTTACAGGTAGAATGGTGAATCAATCGGTTTATTGCCAAGCATACATCAAACCGAGGAAACGGTCGAACTGTTTGCCTGCTCAAAAGATCTCTAGCGACTCATTGTCAGATTATTTCCAAAACGCGGCAGAATCTTCTAATTTTGACCCGCGAACCGGAATCCATTTTGCGATTTCGTTGGTTCTCTCTATAGAGTATACCTTTCAGTAACCCCGTTATCCTATTTGCTATGGCTTTTGATTTAGACATGATTCAGCGCGTTTACGCTAACCTCGGCGAACGCGTCGAAGCAGCCCGGCAGGCAGTGGGCAAACCGCTGACCTTGTCGGAGAAGGTTTTATACAGTCACCTCTTTGCCGGAACTCCGACTCAGGCGTTTGAGCGGGGTAAGGCTTATGTGGACTTTGCACCCGACCGGGTAGCCATGCAGGATGCAACGGCTCAAATGGCTTTGTTGCAGTTTATGCAGGCTGGCCGCCCCCAGGTAGCCGTTCCGTCAACGGTTCACTGCGACCACCTGATTCAGGCCGAAGTAGGGGCCGTCCAGGATCTGGACATCGCCAAGAGTAAGAACAAAGAAGTTTACGACTTCCTGTCGTCTATTTCTAACAAATATGGAATCGGCTTCTGGAAACCGGGCGCAGGTATTATTCACCAGGTGGTGATTGAAAACTATGCATTTCCAGGCGGCATGATGATCGGTACGGACTCGCATACACCCAACGCGGGTGGTCTGGGCATGATTGCCATTGGTGTTGGCGGTGCCGATGCCTGCGACGTCATGGCAGGTCTGGCCTGGGAATTGAAAATGCCTAAACTGATTGGCGTAAAACTGACCGGCAAACTCAGTGGCTGGGCATCGGCCAAAGACGTTATTCTGCGGGTTGCCGGTATTCTGACCGTAAAAGGTGGTACGGGCTGCATTGTCGAATATTTTGGCGAAGGAGCAGAAAGTCTGTCGGCAACGGGTAAAGGAACGATCTGTAACATGGGTGCTGAGATTGGTGCTACCACATCGATCTTCGCCTATGATGAGAAGATGGCTGACTACCTGCGGGCTACCAACCGGGCCGACATCGCTGAAGCTGCCGATGCCGTCAAAGCAAATCTTCGCTCAGATGAAGAAGTCTATGCTGATCCGGCATCGTACTTCGATCAACTCATCGAGATTGACCTCAATACGCTCGAACCGCACATCAACGGTCCGTTCACTCCTGATCTGGCCTGGCCGCTGTCGAACTTCGCCAAAGCGGTGAAAGAAAATAACTGGCCTGCTAAACTTGAAGTTGGTCTGATTGGCTCGTGTACGAACTCCAGCTACGAAGACATGACCCGTTCGGCGTCGGTAGCGGCTCAGGCAACGGCCAAGCACCTGAAAACCAAAGCTGAATTTACGGTAACACCGGGCTCGGAACTGGTTCGATTCACGGCTGAACGCGATGGATTGCTCACTACATTCGAAGAAATCGGTGGTGTGGTATTGGCCAATGCCTGCGGGCCATGCATTGGGCAGTGGGCGCGCCATATGGACGATCCTACCCGTAAGAACTCCATCATCACGTCGTTCAACCGGAACTTCGCCAAGCGGAACGATGGGAACGCCAGCACCCACGCCTTCGTGGCTTCGCCCGAAATTGTGACAGCTCTTGCCATTGCCGGTGACCTGACGTTTAACCCGATGACGGATACACTGACCAATGAAGATGGTGAGCAGGTGAAACTCGATGAGCCGCAGGGCATCGAGCAGCCCATCAAAGGATATGCGGTTGATGATGCTGGTTATCAGGCTCCTGCAGCAGATGGCTCTGGGGTTTCAGTCATCGTTAGCCCAACCTCCGATCGTCTGCAATTGCTGGCTCCCTTTAGCGCCTGGGAAGGTACCGACCTGACCGGCCTGAAATTGCTGATCAAAGCCAAAGGCAAGTGTACGACTGACCATATTTCGATGGCGGGTCCCTGGTTGAAATACCGTGGTCACCTGGACAACATCTCGAATAATATGCTGATTGGCGCGGTTAACTTCTATAACGAGAAGACTAACAGCGTGAAGAATCAACTCACGGGCGAGTATGGTGAAGTACCGGCTGTTCAACGAGCTTACAAGGCTGCTGGTATTGGCTCCATTGTGGTAGGTGACGAGAACTACGGTGAAGGTTCATCGCGTGAGCACGCAGCGATGGAACCCCGTTTTCTGGGCGTTCGGGCGATTCTGGTACGGTCTTTCGCCCGTATTCACGAAACGAACCTGAAAAAACAGGGGATGTTGGCATTAACCTTTGCTAATCCTGCCGATTACGACAAGATTCAGGAAGACGACACGATCGACATCGAAGGTTTGACCGAGTTCGCACCGGGTCGTCCGCTGGAAATCGTTCTGCATCATGCAGATGGCACAACTGACGAGTTTATGGTTAACCATACCTACAACGAAGGTCAGATCGAGTGGTTCAAGGCAGGTGCTGCCCTGAACATCATTCGGATGAAACAGAGTGCATAATTAACCCAGACAGCTTGAGCTTGTCTGTTCTATACTAAATCAACCCGGTTAGCTGCTTCCAGCGAGGCAGTTATCCGGGTTGATTTTTTGTATACAATTATCATTAAATCAGCCCTATACTAACCTTTTAGTAAACTATCATTTCGTTTAATAGTTATTTTAACCATAAATAGAAACCACGTATTAGTTTAAAGCGTTTTTCTGTTCACCTCCATTAGCATTAGTTAAATCTATCAACGCTCTGTTTGGCAAGTCCAGTTTCGCCGGAGCAAAAAAAGCAACTTTCTTAAACAAGTGGACTTTCGCAGAGAAGCGTGCCACGGTACGACGGAACGTGGTTATTAGTACCATCATCATTAACCGTGGTACGCTTCTCTGCGAAAGTCCTAACAAGTATACTTTATGAAAAAGCTACAATCTACGTTCGCCATTCTCACTAGTGTATGTTTGTTTGTGTTGATTGCCCATTCGGCGCTTGCGCAATTTTCGGTTGGCATTAATGGCTCTGTGGCCTCTTCGGATGTTGAAGGCTCCGAAACGTTCTATGGTGGTGGTTTAAATGCCAAAATTTTTCCCACGTCTAACTTTGCTATTGGACTGGGCATCAAAGCCTTTGGCGAATCCCGCAAGTTTAGTGCAGCAGGCCAAACTCTTGAATACTCCGCGGGCATTATTCCTATTACGGCACTAGTCGACTATTACTTCACCGATGGCTTCTTACGCCCCTACGTAGGTGCAGAAGTGGGCGTTTATGCCGTGGCGAGTTCGATTAAGTTTAATGGACAGGAAAGCAGTAAAGTTAATTCGACGAATGGGGGCGTTGCTCCGAAAATTGGTCTATTACTTGCCATTGGCAACCTGGGCATTTTTGCCGAAGGCGCTTACAACATAATCTTTGGTAACAAAGACGGAAACGCGAATGTGGGCGGACTCAATAATGTCAACTTTGATAAAACCTCGAAGTTTTTTACCGTCAACGTCGGCTTACAAATTGGTATTCCTGGCGGGAAATAATCGCCCGAGCACTGTCAACTGGGTCTTATTTTTGTCATTCTGGTGTACGACTAACCGCCGGAATGACAACTACAGCTCATGGCCGGCATTTCGGCAAGGTTAGGAGCACGCTCCTATCGCAGCTTCTCCATTGCCTTCTTCATCCCGGCAAACTGGCGTTTTTTCTGCAATACGGTTGGGGCCGCTACCCGCTCGCGACAATCGAAAATACCGCAACGCTCACAAGCTTCATTGACGACACGAAACGGCAGATCGCCGGACGGGGAATTCATAAACTTCATTTTGCTTTTCAGGGCATCGTTCACGGCAAAACACATCGAGACACTTATGTTCTGCTGAGTTTGCGGCTGAAAGGGATGGGCTACTGAAATAATCAGGTATTGAAGTCCAGAATCGGCGTATTCAGACAGTTGTGCCCGACACAGAGTTCCGTCAAATTCTTTATTCTGCTGCAACGATTGAAGCTCCTGCAGAATAGTCCAGGCAATCCATCGGCGGCAAAAATGCTCATCGACAATACCGCGCGGGCCCTGTTGCCGTGACAGGTGCATTTCCTTCGTTAGTTGGAATGTTGTCTGGCCTGCAATGTGATTGAAGCGGTAGAAAAACAATTGATCGATTCCGAAATGGCTGGGTAATACGTTGCTAAGTCGATAGAAGAATCGCTCAGGAGTAGAGCCAAAATCGGTGATGAGTTGCAAAAAAGCGTCGTTGCTCCACGTGTCACGAGCAAATAAATCAGTCAATTTTGCCACCAGTGCATCCCGACGAATCAGGATAGCTCCGGCAAAATAAGATGCTTTATAGTTATTCAGAATCTGCTCGAATGACTCCGCTTCGACCCAGGAGTAGGTATAAGGCCTGTTTTTCAGACCCAGATACTGAAATCCAACCTCCCGTGCCAGAATAAAGGCCCGCTGCTCGGCCGTTAGTGCCGCATTGAGATGCAATCGACGATGCTCTGGCCGAAAAACCGACCGCAAAGATACCAGTTCAGGTTGTGTGAGCGGGTCGAATTGCTCAATATGAATATCGTAACGGGTCTTAAGTAAATTTATCAGCAACGCTTCACCCACTGACTGACCCTGCTGGGCAAATTCATTCAGGAAGCGCTCGGCATCCGTTTCAATTTCCGGAAAGTAGTTATCATGCATTTCCTGATAGGACCGTAACATGGTCAGATACAGGCGTTCGACACTCATGTTGTAGCTCAGGGCAATATCCATGAACGTGCGAATCATGGCACTAACTTTAGCCGGAGCCTCGGCCAGCAATTCCAGAAGATCTGAAGGATCGATCCCAAAGAGTTCGAGCGGAATTTCGGTCAGGAACTTGGAGCGCAATAGATCTGATATTGGCTCCAGCTTCTTACTGAGTTTCAATGAAACGAGCGCATCATAATCTACCTGCATGGCATTAGCCAGCGCAGAAATCTTATCGGCCTTGGGGTATTTTCGCCCCTTTTCGATTTCTGTTACATAAGAGACAGACAAACCTGACTGCTGTGCCAGTTCACTGACAGACAAGCCCTTGTCGAGTCGCATCTGGCGCATTTTCAGGCCAAATAACAGGCGGATATGATCAGCGGGTAGATTCAACGGATACGTGAGTAGTTAATGAGAGTATAAACCGTATGGTGTAACAACAGGATAAACGATATACTACAAAAGAATTGGTAAAACTACAAAACTGCCGTGAATGAACCTTATACTCTTAAAGCATCGGTCATATTATACCGAGCTATCGAACTCATGAATAGAACCCGATGGCTATGATTTGGCTAATAAGACTACTAAATGCAAAAAACCAGAAAAATATTCCATTCTTTAAAGTGACTTTTATTTAATCATAAAGTCAAATAGTAACAAGCCCACGATTATGGATGCCCAGGATGCTATCAGGTATAAATACGAAGAATTAAAATCTGCCAGTGGTTCACAAGACCTGGAAACAATTAATGAAATCGTTGTTGATATTCTTTCACTTTTACACAAGCAATGGATCAGTATGGCAGGTACCCAAAAAGATACCTACGAAGAGGCCTATTGCTTGGTCGATAATACATTCACAGCCCACCAGACAACAAAACAGGATACCACCAATAGTTATTATCTAAATGAAATCGGCCTGCAAATTGGTCGTGATCTGCATCCGGTTCTAGCCACACCACCCCTAAGGCCCACAAGAGCAAATAAAAGAATCGTGAGTTAATCAGGATAAACTTTTTTAGGGCATTCAAGAACAATAAATCCCGCCATCATACTTGATAGCGGGATTTTTCAATTAAAGTGCTGCCCTTTCAATCCGTATTGATCGAACGAATTTAACGCCTGATTCGCACCGTTGAATTCCAACGGATTTTACGGCGTATATAGGTAAACCTATTGTTAACGAAGTCAGCTTAGCTCTTTTTTTGCTTGCCCGCCATACTGGCAATAGCCGCAACCAGGCGGTCGAGGTCTTTCGGTGTCGTGTATACATGAGGAGTTACACGGACACCATGAATATTCTCCCAGTCGATGCCAACAGCGTGAATCTTGTGTGATCCAAACAACTGGCTATCGACTTCGGTCGATTTCATACCATCAACCGAGAACAGTGCAATAGCTCCTGCCCACTCAGGTTTGAGCGACGTATGCACATGTACCCCTGGAAGGTCGCGAACCCGTTCGGCCCAGTAGTTTTTGAGGTAATGTAATCGAGCCTGCTTCCGGGCCGACCCAATTGCCTGATGAAAATCGACGGCGGTTCCAATCGCCATTTCGGACGCAAACGACCGCGTCCCCAGTGACTCAAACTTCCGAATATCCGCCCCGTCGGGTTCGGTGTTCGATAGCAGCGCCCAAACGTTTTTTATTTTATCTTTCCTGATGTAAAGCATGCCACTGCCAAATGGCGCACAGAGCCATTTGTGGAGGCTGGTAGCATAATAATCGCAGCCGAGATCGGGAATTTTGTAGTCGAGGTGGGCATACGAATGCGCGCCATCACAAATAACCTCAATGCCTTTGGCATGGGCAGCATCGGCAATTTTTCGGACTGGCATTATCTGACCGATCCAATTGATGATGTGCGTAATATGGACCACTTTTGTGCGGGGAGTAAACGCTTTCACATACTTCGCCACCAGTTCATCTTCGTTTTCGGAAGGCAATACCAAATCAAGCCAGACCAGTTTGATACCATCCCGTTTCTCGCGCTGTTTCCAGGCGTTGATCATATTCGGATAGTCCTGTTTTGTCAACACGATTTCATCACCCGGTTTGAGATTCAACCCAAAAATTACGGTGTTCAGCCCTTCGGTCGAATTACGATTGATGGCCAGTTCATCGGGTAAGCAACCCGAAAGATCGGCCAGTTTTGACCGCAATGCTTCCCGTCCCTGATCCAGAACCCGCCACATGTAGAATGACGGCGCTTCGTTCGCAAATTGATAGAACCGAATGTGCGCATCCTGTACCGACTTCGGCTGCGGACTAACTCCGCCATTATTGAGGTTCAGCACGTTTGGCGAAACAGTAAACTCAGTTTTAACCCATGCCCAGAAATCTTCGTCCTGTGCCCACTGCTGCGGTGATTTTAACGTCTCAGGAAACTGCTGTAATGACGTCAGCGCGTTTGTTTCAGACCAGTCGGGCAAGACCAATGGGCTGGCGGCTGCCGCGCCAAGCTGTCGCATGAAGGATCGACGGGATTGAGGCATAGTGGAAAGAGTTTACGAGTGAATAAAGAAGGCTTTGCCAAGATACCAAACACGCACCGAAATCACTAGCAATCAACCTCTAAACAAATTAAATAACCCTTTTTTCGCCTTTAACTTCAGCTCCCGACCTGGATTTTCAGCATTGAACTGCGCTATAATTTCGGACTCGTACTGACGAAAAAATTCCGGATCGAAGTTGGCCTGAGGGAGATGCTCCAACACATAGCGTATGTCTTTACCCTCTACAATCCACTGCTGCCAAACTTCCTGTCGTTGCCGAATTCCGAACGTATTCATACCAACTACGGCTCCGAGCGTCTCCTGATAATTAATCCGTAAGGCAATTTTTCGGTTTGGGTGTTCCCAATAAAACGATTGCTCGCCATCGGGAAGCTGATTATAAACAGTACCATAGGTTTGATACTCGATGTCGAAAAACTTCGCGGAGTTAAAGAAAACTCCCGGCTGATATGGTGTTCGATTACCCAGAATCGTTCTGGCAACGGTTTCGCCCATAATGCGCCCCGTATACCAGATCTGCTCCACCGGCTTCCGTCCCGGCGGGGGTGTCAGGTGCTGCACGCAATCGCCAATGGCATACACGTCCGGCACATTTGTTTCCAGATACTGATTAACCAAAATACCCCGATCCGTTTCCACTGGGGTATTTTTCAGAAAATCAATACTGGGACTAACGCCAACGGATATACCCACAAACTGAGCCGGAATTTCGGTGCCATCTTTCGTAATAACCGACTTAACCCGGCCCGTACCATCGCCCTTAATTTCAGCCAGTTCCGTATTGGTCTGGATATCGATGTGATGCTCCCGAATATGCCGGGTCACCAATGCCGATTCGTCGGCGGGTAATACAGAGTTCCAGAAACTGCCTTCGCGTACCAGAAACGTAACCTGAATGCCACGCGAATTCAACATTTCGCAGAGTTCAATACCAATTAACCCTCCGCCAACGATTACTGCCTGTCTGATATCGTTTGTATTGGCCTCCATTTGATCGAGATCAGGTTTCCCATACAATCCCTGAACGCCCCGCAACTGCTGCCCCGGCCAATCGAAAAAATTAGGTTTAGAGCCAACCGCCAGAATCAGCACATCATACGAAAGTGGTTGCCCATCGGAATATAGGAGTCTCTTCTGGTCAAAGTCCACGCCCGTTACCTGCGCCCTTACCAGTTCTATTCGGTTTTTCGCCCAGAACCAATCTTCATAGGGCTTTGTATGGTGAAACTCCAGATGCCCCATATAAACGTACATCAGAGCAGTCCGGGAGAAGAAATGGTCTGTTTCGGCGGAGACGACGGTAATACGGTCGTCACTTTTTTTACGGATCTCACGGGCAGCGGTGATACCGGCAATGCCGTTACCAAGAATAGCGATATGGCGCATAAAGCAAAAGGTGAATCAGGATGTTGTTTTTAGAGCGCGGGCTCTGCTTCCAAACGTCCACTGCTAACCGGCAGATTCAACAAAATACGACATTATTTACCAAGCGGATTAGTCTTCCGGGTGACAAATCCGGAAAATACGAATTAAACGATTACCCAGTGACTTCTGACAGGTTAACGGGTAAGAGACAGTTATCTTAATAGCTGGCAAAAAAGAAAAGTCGGCAAAGAGACTGCCATCCGTATGAACATAAATGGTATCTCCTTAACTTAACCACTGAAGTGCCAGCGCGATCAATACGCTACGTAATCGGGGAATAACTGAATTGCCAATGGATCAGGCAGTAAATGCATGTCGACATCAAATGACCGAGATTTTCGATAATATTCGAAAGCTCTACCGATTCTACACACCCCGCCATGAACTGGCCAACTATATAGAGTTTTTCTCTGAATCATCGGCCGAGGAAACCTATCATCATGTAGGTGATAATCGATTTATCATTAAGATGTTTCCTAGCTGGACACCGACCTTCTATATCAATCTAGGTCAACCTTATCAGTTAGCCGTTGGCGCTAACCGCTTCCTGATTCAAAAAAGCACGGATGTACTTATCCTGAGAAACAACATTGTTGAACGGCATAATTTGCCAACAGATCACATTTTCACCATCAAGTTTTTTCCGGGTGGGCTCGAAGCGATACTAGGTATCAATCAGGTTCAGTTTTCTGACCAGGTGGTGAAATTAGAAACCGTTTTGCCCGAAGCCCTGATTCATGGGGTCAAACAAGTAGCTGATTTTGACGAGCGTATCGAATTGCTCGAGAATTTCTTTTTAAGTCAATACAAGAAGAAAAAAGCCAGCGCATATTACGTTGACGTTGTGCAAAAAGCCATTGAAACCTATACTGCCAGCAACATGGAATTTACCAGCAGCCAACTGGCTAGTGAGCTATTTGCAACCAACAAAACCCTTTATCGTTACTTTATCAGGGTGATCGGCACCACACCCAAACAGTATTTTTCTACCGTAAGAGCCAGAATGGCCTTAGCTGGCTATGTAGCTAATAAAAAACTATTTTCTCCCGACGATTATGGCTATTACGATATGAGCCATTTTTACAAAGACGTCATCCGGTTCACTGGCAGGAAATTAATTGAGAACGTCGGTTGAAGATGTCCATTTTTTACTAAAAAATCGGACCCTCCCCTCTTTAGATTTGTCGAAAATTAGTTCATAACCCGTATGGCTAACTCTTCGATACTGATAGGTCTGTTGACCCTATTTCTGCTACCCATTTCAAATGCCCAAAGCCAGCCTGGCGTTGTTCGTACTCTTGAGCCATGCGCTTGTCCCGTGGAGGTAGATACGAGCTTTCGCACCCGCTGCGCTTACCTGATTGTGCCCGAGAACCGGAAACAAAAGAATGGAAAAACCATTAAGCTACCTTTTGTGCTGGTACAAAGTAAGAACCCCAATAAAAAGAAAGACCCGCTTCTGTTTACGGGCGGTGGACCAGGAGGCAGTTCGCTGGGCTGGGCCAGGGGAGTTGCCAGAAGTCCAATCATCAACGACCGCGATTGCATTGCCTTTGAGCAGCGGGGCACCTATTTTGCCCTTCCCAGGCTATCGGGCAACGAATTAGATGATGCGATCCGGGAGTCTTACCGCAAAAATCTGAATAAAGATAGCATGATGGTAGTTGGCGGTAAACGCTACAAAAAGGCGCTGGAAGCAAAGGGCATTGACCTCTCAGGCTACAACACCGACGAAACCGTATCGGACATTCATGACCTGCTGGCCACTTTGCAGATTGATTCCGTTAATCTGTCGGGTATCTCCTATAGCGGTGGGCTCATGCTGGCCGTACTTCAGAAAGACCCTGCCCGGATTCGGTCCTTAATCCTGGATTCACCGCTCCCAACGTTCGTTCCTATCGATGAAGATGAGCCCGCCAATTTCAACGAATCACTCACGATCTTATTCCGCCATGTCGATACAGATTCGACCAATAAAGCATTGTATGGCAATTTGAAAGAGAAGTTCGAGCGCTATTTTACCTCCATCGACGGGAAAAAATTTTATATTCCTTATGTGGAGAAGGGCACCACCGATACGGTGCGCATTCAGTACACCAGAAGCGACTTATTGGGCGTTCTCGTGAACACTCGCATGAAACACATTCCTTATGTGATTACCGAAATGATAAAGGGGAATCACTATAGCTACATTAAACGAGCCCTTGATGGTATTTTTGAACACAGTACGGCTCCTTCGGGCATGAGAATTTCGGTTTATTGTGCTGATCAGACCGCTTATCATAGCGAAAAAGTAGGCCACCAACTCTACGATGCGTATCCCTATTTGAAAGGCTACCACATTAATGATGTCTATAAAGAACTGTGTGATTGCTGGAAGGTTCCACCCATAAGACCGGAAACCAAGCAACCTTTCTATTCCAACAAACCGGCCTTATTGGCCGATGGCGAAATGGACAATGCCTGCCGACCGCTTTACATCGACATGATTCATCATTATATGCCGAATAGCCAGCGGCTGCTTTTTACCAAGTACGCACACGGGGTTGGTGGTGACGATATGACTCGTTTTATGCAGTTATTCCTCGATCAGCCGTACCGGAAAATAGAATCGAATAAGAACGATATTATTGCTTATTGATGGCAACTGGTTATCGACCCGGTTCTTTGCCCGTATAAATGGTTATAAAATCATCATCTATTCGAAAATAACCACCACTGGATACCTGATCGCGAACTACTTGCTCGCCAATAAACTGTAAGATGGCAGGCCGCTGCAAAAGGGGCGTTTGGGTAAGTTGCTGCCAGTATTGGGGTGTAGGGATGTTGATAATCGCCAGCGCGTTTCCGCCGGCAAACTCATACCACATATCAAAAGCAGCCTCCTCACTCCTGTAATGAACCGTACCACTACGTCCTTGGCTCGTGTAGAGTACGCGGGCGTTGGTCATAAACGACGAAGAATTGCCAACCGGATTTTGTTGCTTTGCCATTGAAAGTTGACTGGATTAGTTTTTGCCCTTAGTTGAGCCGGTCGTTGCTATACCGGATAACTCAATTTTGCCATCGTTCAGCACTTTACCCGTTATCGCTTTGACGTACGCATGAGTTGTACCCGGAATTACTTTACCGTCATCGTTGCACTCGCCACTCACTATCGAATCGGCCGAATAAATCGTGTAGTCTTTTCGAATCAGTACGGTTTCTGTACAGCTAAACCCACAATCAGTGCCACACGCACCAATAGCCAGCTGCCGCTCACTGATTTTTTCGCCTGATTTGGTAAAGGTGCTTAGCATAACCCGATAGATTTCGGCCGGAGCCAGCCAGACAACCCGATAAACGGTAGCCGTGTCGGGCAGGATACCGAAACACCGGTTGGGCGTATCGGGGTTGTTGACAAACAGGGTATCGGTAGAATTAGGGTCGGTGGCCGGAAAAATCTCTGGCGAAAAATCAGCGGTGCTTCTGATTTCCATTGGCAACGATAAAACTCTGAATTTTTGCAGGAATTTATGAAATGCTTTTCCCTTTGCGGTTGCTGGTATCGATGTGGTTTTGTCAGTTGATGTATTGGTGGAGCAGGATGAAGTAAAAAGCAGGCTCGTTAATACAATTATTCGTACGTAATTCATTGGTTTGTCAGTAAGAAGAAACGGCGAACGAGCGTCACTCCTAGACCTCAAACGGCAGTTCGTAATCCTTTGTAATGACTTTAGAACTACGCGTTTTTACGGATACCCTGGCCTTAAGGGGCGATTCATTCACCAAATAAAATTTAACGAACTGATCCTGATAATACATCCAGGAATGGTCTTCCAGTAAATAGTCGGTTACACCAGCCTTGGATGCCTGATAAGCCCATCGTTCTACATGCAAAGGTTCATAATTAATGATATTACCCATCGAATAAATCTGAAGGCCAGGGAGTGACTTGTTTCCCAGTTCCGTACAGCTCACTACCGTGATAGTTAGTGATGAACCGTCTTCGAGGTCCCGAACCGACCATTCGTCGATGGTAGTCTTTTCATTTGCCATTGAATTACAATCAGTTAAGTGGTTTTATAGCAGCGCCACTCGTTTCCATACGGACTTGTTGCCAAATCATCAGGTAGCGCTTCGTTCAGTACAAAGGTGTTGGCCACTGTCACTATGCCCAAAGATTTTAGCACGAATAGTATGGTTGGCCGAACGAATCGCGCAAAGCAGCCCATGAGTTGTTAATGCGGTTCAGGCATCCTGCCTGGTTTGTTCTTGGGAAAAGGATATGACTCCCGTTGGCCTGACTCATAATAGTGGCACAATCACCGTAAAATGCGTTGCCGTTTCGTTTACTTCTACCTCACGCTTACTTAAATAATGATAGAGCGATTTGAGACTGGCCAAACCCTGTTTATTCGAGGTTTCCACGAATAATTTCCGCTGTAAGGTGTTCATGACAATCAAGCTTTCGGCTTCGGTATACACCTGAATGATGAGCGGATTCTCACCTTCGATGGTATTATGTTTTATAGCATTTTCAATCAGATTCTGAATTGTTACGGGCACAATCTGCCGCTCAAGCAACTGAGGATCAATCGTAAAACTTACCAGCAGCCCATCCTCGAATCGTGACTTCTGGAGTTCAACATAATTCCGGGCAAAAGCGAGCTCATTGGCCAGGCTGATCACTTCTTTATCTTTATTTTGCAGGATGTACCGGTAGATGGCCGACAACTTCCTCAAAAACAACGATGCTTCTTTAGGCTTTGTGAGTATCAGGCTATTTAACGACGTCAGACTATTGAACAGGAAGTGCGGATTAAGGTGATTGATCAGGTTCTGGTAATGGATTTCGGCCTTATCGCGTTCCAGCCGGGTTGCCTGTAGGTTCAGGTGGTGTAGTTTCGCAGTTTGATACGCTTTTGATCGAATCGAGCGATAAAGTAATCCAAGTACCAATAGGGCAATCAGCGCCCAGAACCAGATCGATTTATAAAAGAGCGTATCAATATGAATGGCCAGGGTACTGACTGGCGTCTCGACCCCATTTATATCGACCGCTTTTACCTGAAACGCATAGTTGCCACCAGGCAGTTTACCGTATGAAATACTCCCCGGTGTTATTGCTTCCAGCCAGTTGTTGTCGTACCCTTCGAGTTTGTATAAGTAACGATAGGGCGTTTCCTGAAGCTGCGCCAACACAGAAAACTGAATTGAAAAAGTATTGTCAGTGGCCGCCAACTCGATTCCATCGCCAGAACCCGGCAGCAGGTACGTTGTGTCAGGCAGTATCATGCTGCTGATCAGGACCTTCTCTTTCGTTGGTGGGTGGTTGATTTTTTCGGGTTTAAGCTCAACCAGATACCCCTTTTGTGCCGAAAGAATATGCCCGTTTCGCAGCGGGAACAGATAATTCTGGTATTCGATATTTGATTGGTTCAGTGGCAACGTAAAATTCAGAAAGCGATTCTTCGCAGTCGAAAACACCGAAAACTTATTGTGAGCGCCTATCCAGATAGTACCCGAACGATCCGCCAGAACTGACTCGCAATAATCGTAGGAAAGTCCTTCATTTTCTGTCCAGCGGCTGACCTGTTTTTTATAGGGATCATACCGGATCAAGCCGTATCCACCGGAGGCCATCCAGAAACTCCCCTTTTTGTCCTCCGAAAACGAGGTAATTGTTTGTTCATAAGGGGTGCCCTGCGGTACATCGACCAGCGTAAACTGGCCATTCTGTTTCGAAAACCAGGCAAGCCCCTCCGGATATACTTCCAGCCAGAGATTTCCTTTCTGATCGATCAGGGAAAAACGCACCCTAAATCTGGGGTCTTTCGAAGGTGACAGGATCGGATAGTTTGTCCATTTTTTTTGAGTAAGCTGGTAACAAAATGTTTGTTTGCTTTCACCGAATACCCACAAACTGTCGTGTTGCAACCGAAAGTTTCGGAGGTAAATAGTCTTCTCCCGAATCACTGATGGCAACGGTAGGCCGGAGAACGTTTTTCGGGATTTATCGAATACAAACAGCGCATTTTGAGTTCCGATATATAATTCATTTCCATAAGCCTGCAAACCGGTGATCGGCAAGCCATATGGATACTTCGGTGTCCCATCCGGTAGCCTATATACGTCGAGCTGATTCGTTTGTGGGAAATAGTGCAGCAGCCCGCGGATTGAGGTGCCAAGCCACCAGGAGCCGTCAGCATCTTCCAGAAAACTGATAATACCGCGTTCGTCTACTAGTTCGGAAAATAATGTACCCAGATCATATACATCGTAGAATGCCCGCTCTGGATTCGTGTAGGAAATACCGTTGACGGTTCCCAGCCAGATTGTACCATCAGGGTGTTGCCAGCCTGCCCAGAAAAAATCGGCGGCAATCGATGTATTCTTCGCATTTGTATGGGTTAATTCAGTACACTGATAGCTCCTGGCTTCGATGTAAAATACGACATGATTCCAGGAGCTTGTCCAGAGGTTATGTTGCCGATCCACAAAAATAGTGGCAATGTCAAATACGTCACGTTGAGCCCGGCTAACCGGCGTAACTGTTCGCTCAAGCTGCTGTGTATGCAAATTGTAGACAACGATCCGGTGATCGATATTGTCTGAGAAAATCAATCGCTCCGTACCATCCAGGGTTAGTGCTGATGTATGGTGCTGATTAAAGATGGGTAATGCGCGAGGGTTATGGCGGCTATCGGTAAATTGTCGGCTGCCGATGTCAAAATAGCGCAGTCCTCTGCCATCCGCAATCCAGAGCCCATTCTGATGAGGGTCCAACAGCAGACCGTTTTTCACAATTCGGGTCGTTGTTCCCAACGGATCGTGAACGGGATCATACGGAAAAGCCTGAATCGTTCCGGGCGAAATCAGGTACCGAAACAAACCCTGCCGATCACTCGTAAACCATATATCACCGTTACGATCACAGAGAATATTGTTACATGAGCCGAGTGCACGACCGTTCATTGAACTGATATACCGAAACTGCCTCGTTTTTTTTCCATACCATCCAATTCCCCCTTCCATGGCCATCCAGATGTTGCCATCAAGGTCTTCGCAAAGGTCATGTACGGCGTTATTCAGCAGGCCATTCTGGTTGGTACGAAGGTATTTGAAGGTTGTAAAATGATTTCCATCGTAGCGATTTAACCCATCGAATGTACCGACCCACAGGAAACCGTCACGGTCGTGCAGGAAGCAGCTGATAAAATTGAAACTTAACCCATCTTCCTCCTGTACGTGCCGAAACTCGAATGACACGGGTCGTTGCTGAGCGTTAAGCAACCCCAGCCCGATCCAGCCGTATAGGATGGCCCCTAAAAAAAGAACGACTCTCATTTTTCGAGCCATTTTTTAAAGGAAGGTGCTTTATCGCGGCTGATTTCGATGTCAATTAAATGATTAGGGGCTTTAAGCTTAACAATGAGTTTAAGATTACTCATTCCTTTCACACTCTGTACGGCCTCAAGGTTAACGATCGTGTGTCGATTGGTACGATAAAACTGGTCGGGGTTAAGCAGCGTTTCAATTTCGTCGAGCGAGTCATAATCCAGAATATACCGCTCACCCGCGTTAGTGACCATAAAATTTAATTGATCGCGGGTAAATAAAGAAACTTCCGCCACTTTAACGGGCACCCAGCTGTTGCGGGTATTTCCGAGAAAATGCTCTTTAAATACCGGCTTCACGGGTACGTTCAACGCGAGCATCAACTTCTGGATATCAACAGCTACATTACCCTGCGCTTTAGTCAGCATACGGGCTTTGTTAATGGCTTGCCGTAGTTCATCCCAGTCAACGGGTTTGAGCAGGTAGTCGATTCCATTGGCTTTAAAAGCCTGAATCGCATATTCATTATAAGCCGTTGTAAAAATGATCGGACACGACAGCTTAAATCGATCGAAGATCGTAAAGCTCACACCATCAGCCAGTTGAACATCAGCAAAGATCACATCGGGTTCGGCATTTTCGGCGAACCAACGGAGGGCAGTTTTCACAGAGCCTACGGTTCCAATAACCTTAATACCCGGATCGACTTCAGCGATACTGGCCATCAGCTCAAGGGCAACTAACTTTTCGTCTTCAATGATGAGCGCGTTCATGAGAGATCTGCTGACATAATCAGGGCTAAAGTACTGGTAAATATTTCGCGCTCAGCCGATATGAACAACTTTTCAATCCTGAATCGTAGCGAACAGGCCACGAATGCCGCAAACGGACTCACGAATTGTTTGTAAGCCACTACCGAAGGTTGATTCCCCAAAGTGACGATCTGGCTTCAGAAGAACCTTGACAGTACTACATTACCCTGATGCTGTGTACTCCGTATGGTTTAGGGAGTCATCAACCGAAATCCAACGGATTGATCCGGTGATATTCGCTGGCTCCATTTTATAAACGATAAGGCTGGGAATAGCGCTTTTGACACTTAGGTTGAGCATAAATTGGCAGTCTTACCAACGAATCCAAACGAGTAGCTTATATTGGATTCGTTGGTAGGACTGCCAATCCGCTTATTTTTGAAGGATTAGCTTTTTACTGCCTCGAATCGAGCCGTGGCTGACTTGAATGAGAATCGTACCAAACGCCTTATTCGATAAATCAAACTTATTTTCGTGCGAAAAGCCATTACCCATAAATTTACGTTCTTCCAGGATTCGCCCAAACGAATCCGTAATGATAATTTTATACTCCTGCTTTTCTATCGTCTCCATGAGGAGGCTGAATGAACCATTGCTCGGATTGGGAAATACATTAAACTCTTTGGTCTCTTCTATATTATTGGAAAGAGAGCGTCCAAAGGTCCCCATTCGAGCGCCTAAATTACAGCCATTGGTAAAGTTGATCGCAATTTGATTGCCTGACTGAGTAGCTGAACCCGTAACGGTTCGCCCCACTTTCCCATCACTAGGGAAGGTATAGGTCGTTACCGTATTGGGATTCATGGTACCCCCAAAGATTCCGGGTAATGATACAGTAACTGGAGAAGTATCCCCACTGGTGAATTTGTATTGCAAAACACCGGTGTTACAGTCATAACTCACAATCTGAAAGTTTAAGCTTCCGCCAGATGGCGGATTAGTTGGGTTCGTCGGATTGGTGGGCTGGTTTGGATTACTTCTCGGATCCTCTTCAGCAAAGCAATTGGCCTGACTGTAACTGATAGCTTCCAGCCAATGGCGGGGTTTGAAGTTCGTTCCATCCTGGTAGGCAGCGTAGAAATAGCCATTGTAGAGATGGGCATAAATAGCTTCCCCCCAGGACGTCGTTAACAAGTACTGACCCTCCGAAAACGAGCAACCGGCTGGTGGATTCGTCGGGTTGGTTGGATTCGTTGGATTCGTTCGAGGATCATTCTCGGCAAAACAAGACACTTTATCTGGATCAAATCCGACCGATCCCGAAGCAGCCTGCATCCAATGCTGAGGCTTAAAATTGGAGCCATCCTGATAAGCCGCAAAAAGAACACCATTCGAATAATGAGCATAGATCAGTTCCCCGTAAAAATTAAACAGAAACTGGCCTTCTGAAAACGAGCAGCCCCCCACATTCCCGTTGCCAGAACCTGCCTGCGTGATCGTAATCGTCTTGGTTATACTGCTATTCGATTTTGCCCGAAGGGTCACCGTACCAATCCGACTGGATACGCTGGTGTTAGGTTGAATAAAAATGTTCAGCGTTTGTTTATCGGTTAAATCCGTATTGTACAGACTTAAACTGATCCAGGAAGGATCACTGACGGTAGCAATCCAGCCCTGGGTAGCTCCATTATTGGTGACCGATTCATTGATTGTACCCCCTGAACTACCTATACTGGGTTGTTCCTGAGAGACCGATATAGTCGGGATGTTATTGGCTGCCGTCGAAAAAATAAGGAGATAATAGCCGCTTCCCTGGGAGGGATTTGCTACTTTTATTCGGTAAACACCCGGCGATAGATTCACCCCTAATTCGGAGAATTGGGTGCCATTGGCATCATCATTCTGGTTGATTAAATTTCCGCCAGTGTCATAGAGTAAAAGGCGTGTATTAGCGAGCGGGAAGTTGCCGGCCTGTTGGGTCCGAACCGAATAGGTTCCACTGGTATTGACCGTAAAGGTTACCCAATCTTCGTCACATTGGCCTCCGTAGGGTGTGGAATGGAACGAGTGAAGCTGAGCCTCACCCTCTGAAATGAATTTCGCATTTTCGGGGAAATTATCATTCTCGTATGAATCGACATCATTATTGGTGCAGAAGGCTTGTTCATTATTGACGTTATAGGAAGCCAAAAAGGTGCTATGTTTGAGGGCACCATTATACAAGACTCCTTTTTGCATCCGGGTAATCTGGGTATTACAAAGCGGATTACCATAGCCCATAATGTTGTAGACGGGTGGCGTCCAGGCATCTCCCCAATTATCGGTACCTTTTGTCCCTCGGTACGTACAGACTCCATTGTTATCCCGAGTAATGTCATTAATAGCAAGTGCCGGATCGGCCTCTGTATCGGCGATTATATCCCCATTCACCATGCATTTTAGTAAGCCGCCCGTGCTAAAACAAAAAAAACCTTGTGTCCGCGTCCGGCTTACCGATTCCTGAAAGCAATTACCCGCGCTTCCATTGGTAGCTGCCAGGGAATACCTACCCGATTCAAACGTATGGTACAAGCCCAGGGTATGGCCAATTTCATGGACCAGGGCATGAATAAAGGTTGTTGTAACTTGGCGTTGTGTTGTAATCCAACACGAATATCGTTTGTTTTGCCAGGGGTATAAGGATGAACCTCTTGTATTAGGATTAGGCGCGTTTGAGTCAACAAAATGGATATTGAGCGCATGGGAATCGTAAAAATCATCGAACATCTGCGCTCTTGGATTATTAAAATAGGAGCTATTATTGATGATTTCAATTTGGCTGCATTTAATGTATAACCGCATATCCACATTGTTTTGCTGGTATATGTCGTTAACGCCATTAATATATTGTTCGGCCTGAGCCGCTGTAATGGCAGTACCTGGACCTTGGGCCGCAGCGTGTATCCAAATTTTTACAGGTAGATTAAATGTTTTCCCATTGGCACTGGCGCTGCGGCATCCCGAGCAACTCTCAATTTGATTGACTAAATCCGATAAGACTTGATTGTTATTGAACCAGGGAAGGGATTGAGTAATGGAGGAATCCGATTGTTCAACGGCGCAATTGGTATCCTGTGCCCAACCGACTAAGGGAAGAACCCAAAAAATGAGCATAGCAATGCTAAAGCAAATCTGTTTCATAAGTGCTGGTGAGAAAAAAGAAAAAAGAAAATTTACTTGATCAACTGGAGGAGGGGTGATGAATGCAAGGTATCTGAGGCAACCTGGCTTACGAGGTGATTATTAAAGGTGGATGTGGTCAGGTAGGTTTCCGTATTACATTTTCCCGAAACATTGGTTACCTGGTTGTTGACTAGTAACGTATCGATGTCTGTATGATTGATATAGAGATAAAATGTATCTATTTTATTGGTAGTAATTGGAATAACCCCAAAGACATAGCCATTTGTAATGGATAGGTATTTCGACAGAGTCGTATAGGGGCGAGGTGATAACGTATTCAGGTAAATCTGCAAGCTATCGGGATTATCCTTACTGACTTCATAATAGGGCTTACCGGTTTGTTTATCGGTCAGATAAAAAGAAAGCAAATAGACTTGGTTCTCACATTCATTGATACAGCCACTCAGTAACAACAAACATCCCGTAAGGATTAAAATAAGGGGACTGAGTTTCGTTTTTATTTTTTTCATGATTCGTATACTCTACCAAGCGTCTTCTGGCTTAAATTAATGGATTATCATCGATGGAGTTACACTTGAGGGATGGGTCCATTTGCCCGCAAATCTATTACAAAAAGCAAGCATTTTTCAGCTATTCCGATGGCTCTAATGCGTGAAATAACCATTTGATCAAATGAAACTATTTTAAAAGTATTGGCACACTTTGTTATATACAATTAATTAGTAATTTTATACTTTATTGTCTATAAAAACTATATATTAATCAATATTTAATGTGTATTAAAATACCGAAAGCGATTTATATGCACGCAGAATAAGTAAATACACTAGCTAAAGAAGGTTTAGCGAAAACAACCATTGTAGGCCAGTACCGATAGACCCACAACGGTTGGTACCCCAAAACTGACGATTCGTGGCTAAAAAATTGGTTGCCGGGGTGGATCATCGGTCTTTTATAGTGCGTAATCGCAACCTACATACCTAATCGATGAGAACGAAAATGACACCCCAGCAATTTATAGTTGTTAAGCAGAGCTGGAGGCTCCTTCGGGCTATTAACCCAGCTTTACTGGGAGAAGTGTTTTACGGGCAGTTATTTATGCGCTATCCCGCGTTGCGCCCCTTTTTCCCCGGCCCGATGGAAAGTCAATACCAAAAACTAGTTGATATGCTCAGCCTGATCATCGCTCGTCTTGACCGGGAAACGGTAACCGAAGAAATTGCCCAGTTAGCCCAGCGCCACAAAGGCTATGGTGTTAAGTCCGAACATTTTGACGCGGTAGGACAATCTCTTTTATGGACGCTGGAACAAGGTTTAGGAAGAGACTGGAACGATACTGTTCGAACAGCCTGGGAAGCCTGCTACACGGATCTTCGTAACGCCATGCTGGAGAAAATGTAGCTCCCTGCCGATTTATTCTTCCCAGACCACCACTTCTTCCCGACTAAACCAGGGTTCATAGTGGGTGCCATAGTGGGCATCAATAATGTTGCGTTTCATTTTCATGGTGGGCGTCATCAGGTTATTTTCAACGGTCCAGGGTTCTTTTACAACAATGAGTTTCCTGACTCTTTCGTAGGTATGCACCCGCTGATTCAAGCCTGTAAGCGTTTTTTCCAGACTTTGCGTAATCGTCGGCCGATCTGTTTTTCGGGCGGCTTCCGAAAGAACAACCAGCGCAATGGGTTGCGGCAACTGCTGTCCCGTTACGCAGATCTGTTCGATGTTGTTATTATCCGCAAAGCCAAATTCAATCTGCGCAGGCGCAATGTATTCCCCTTTTGGACTCTTATACATTTCCTTAACCCGGCCGGTGATTTTCAGAAAACCATCCTCATCCAACACACCAACATCGCCCGTATACAGCCAACCATCCTTCAGGGTTGATGCCGTCAGGGCTGGTTCCCGATAATAACCGACCATATTCCACCGCGAACGCGTCATGATCTCACCTGTAATGGGATCGGTACGCACCTCCATACCCTCATTCACACGTCCTACGGTCCCGTCTTTAATCTGGTCAGGAGGCATCATCGATACCGCCCCCAGGTTTTCGGTCATGCCATAAGCTTCCTGGATATGAATACCTAATCGACGAAACCACAGGAGCAACGAGAGTGGCATTGGCGCAGCACCGGTTAGAATTATTTTTGCATCATCGAGGCCCAGGCCCTTTCGGATCTTGCGGGTGATGATGCCTGACAGAATCGGAATACGTACTAACCAGTCTAATTTTTTCTGTGGCATCTTAGCCAGAACGCCCATCTGGAAACGTGTCCATATTCGGGGTACGGCCAGAAAATGAGTCGGACGGGCTATCGCCAGATTTCGGGCAAAGGTTTCTAACGATTCCGCAAAATACACGGTTCCGCCGGTAGCGATGCTGGTCGCTTCAACTATATTCCGCTCGGCAATATGGCATAACGGCAGGTATGAGAAAAAACGTGTTTCGGGCAGATCATGGGCCATCTGGCGATGGGTTTTATCGATTGCCTGCACCATGGCATCGTAGGTAATCATAACCCCTTTCGGGTTGCCCGTTGTGCCAGAGGTGTAGATAATCGTAAATAAATCCTCCAAGGCCGGCACCGGATTGCCTTTCATGGGTGCATAATTCGCCATGACATCATTCCATTGAGTAGCTTCGCTATCGACAGACGGCTTGTCCGGTGAATAGGATGGAAAAGCAATTTTATGGACGTCATCATCAACACCAATTTTCATCGAGGCCCAATCGTCCAGTTTGCCAACAAACAAGACCTGGCATTCACTGTGGTCAAGCACCTGTCCTAATTGCGGGCCGGTCAGTGTCGGATAAAAAGGCACCGATACGTGTCCACTCATCAGAATCGCCATATCGGCGATAAGCCAATGCGCACAATTCTTGGAAACTAGTCCTATATTACTCTTTGGCGGCAAACCGAGCGAGTTCAGATACGTGGCCATTATCCGCACCTGCCGACCGGCTTCTCCCCATGTAATATCGATAAAATGATCACCTACCGGTTGGCGCAGAAAGACTTTATATGGTTGTGAGCGTTCCCATTCATAGAAGAAATGTACAAGCGTTTTATAGGGCTGGTCTTGAAGTACAGTCGTTTCCATGACGAGTTGAAAAAATTCAATCAAATATAACTTTATTAGAAATAGTAAAACATTTTCCAGTAAAATACCTACTATGGCCTGTACTCAGTCTTTATAAAGTCCATTTTTCAACGATTGGACGCTGATCGAACAGACAGGCATCACTTTTGTAGAGTCAGAAGAAATTGATATAATTAACTATCAGAGGCCTTTCGCTTCGAGCCGTGCCACGGTTTACCTAGCGGGATAAATCAAACCGTGGCACGGCTCGAAGCGAAGGGCCTGTATAAATAGCTCTGTAAAAACCTGTTCTAATTATTCATTTTACATTCCTGTTCATGTTACACCAATCCAAACAACTTCTCCGATTCTTTATCATTTGTTTTTGGGCAACATGGCTCAGTTTCGGAAGCGCTTTTAGCCAATCGGGCAAAGAAGTTCAGCCAGGGATTCGCTTTCTGAATGGAACTTTTCAACAGGCAGTTGCCGCTGCCAAAACGGCTCGAAAGCCTTTATTCTTAGAAATCTATCTGACCGGTTGCCCACACTGCGAAGCGCTGGCCCCCATTTTGACTGAAAAGCAGGTAGGCGATTTTTTCAATGCTAATTTTATTAGCTGGAAAGCAGAAGCCAATTCTCCGGAATCGAAAACAGTACAAACAGAAAAAGGGCTTACGTATCCCGAATTCCCCGTTTTACTTTTTCTGGATACGAATGGCAAACTTATGCACGTTGCAACGCCCGCCGAACGGCCTACTAAAGCAGAGTTTATTGATGAAGTAATTCAACACGGCCGTACGGCCCTTGATCCGAAGCAAAATACATCGGGTTATGCGGCACGATTTCAGGCAGGTGACCGCGATCTGGGCTTTCTGATCAACTTTGGCAAGTACACAAAAACCACAAAAGACACCACCCGATTACACCAGATTAACGATGCGCTGGGCAAACTGCTGGTTCTCCCACAGGACATTACAAGTCAGACGGGTTTCTATGTTCTGCAACGGCTCACCGACGATATCGACAACCCATTGGCAACCTATTTCTTCGGTCATCTCACCGAGTTTTCAGCCAAATATTCAGCCAAGGACGTAAAAGAAGCGGGCGAAGGTATTATTTTCCGGGCATTATACGGGGCAAAGGGCGATAGTTATCCGGCTGCCAAGATTATCCAGATGCGGGAATATATGGTTGGATTAGGCGTATCCCCCACTGAAGCCTCTGCCCGTACGTTGCTAAAAGAACTGGATGCACACCTGCGAGCCCGGAATACGTCGGCTGCCGTCCAGCGCTTCAATGAGTACCGGAAACAGTCACCCAGAATCAGCCTGGCCGATTATGCCTACCTGATGCACTATTTCAACGAGAAAGCTACCGACGATTCCTATCTTCCGCTCATGCCTGTTTGGGCAACTGATGGTATTAGACTGGTCATGCCTGCCCAACAAAATACCAAACAGGTAGCCGACCTGTATTATGAACTAGCCCTGGCTTATCAGAAAATGGGGCAGAAACCTGAAGCGCTGAGTCATGCTCAGAAAGGGTTAGCCATTGCCCGAATAGCAAAGCTGGACACCAAACGTTACGAAGCACAAGTCGCAAAATTGAAGTAAAAAAGGGGAACTCGAGAATTGTGGTAATTCGTAATGGGTGCCAGATTACGCTTACTCAAACAAATTAATCTGACCGGCTGGTCGAAACAAAGTCATGGTCAGTTGGGGTGGCCTTCGTCCGGCAAGGTATTTCTGGCAGGCAATTCGGTGCAGTTGGGCAATGTGTTGTGCATATTGACCTTCGCCCGACATACGCTTACTGAACCGCGAATCGTTGAGCCGCCCTCCATGACAATCAGCAATCTGATTGAGGATACGATCGGCGCGATCTGGAAAAGTCTGTTTGACCCAATCTGTAAACAACGGCCCAAGTGCCCCATTAAGCCGCACAACTGTATAAGCAGCCCAACAAGCACCCTGTTTAGCCGCCTGCTCCACAAGCTTAGGTATCTCATGATCGTTTAGGCTGGGGATTATCGGTGCGGTCATAACACCCACAGGTATACCCGACTTATGCAACGTATTTAGTGTGCGCATCCGCTGCGAAGCAGTAACCGTACGCGGTTCCATCAATTGGCGCAGGTCTTCGTTTAGCGTTGTAATCGAAATGGCTACACCGATCAGATTCAGTTCAGCGAGTTGCTTTAGAATATCCAGATCGCGAAGAATCAGGGCATTTTTAGTAATGATCGACACCGGATTTCGGTAGTGCAAACAAAGCTGAAGCATTTGTCGGGTTAACTGGTAGGTCCGTTCAGCGGGCTGATAGCAGTCCGTATTTCCCGAAAAATGGATCACTACTGGTTTATACGAACGGGCCTGAAACTGTTTTTCGAGCAACTTAGGCGCGTTTTTTTTCACCATTATTTTACTTTCAAAATCCAATCCGGCCGAAAACCCCCAATATTCGTGCGTTGGGCGGGCATAGCAATATATACAACCGTGTTCGCACCCCTGATATGGGTTTATTGACGCAGAAAAGCCAACATCCGGGCTTTTAGGTCGGCTAATAATTTGTTTCGGGGTTTCCTCAAAAAACGTTGTTTTAAGAACAGGTTCAGGAAAATCGTCGTCAATCCAGCTTAGTTCATCCGGCTCAAACCGTTGAGTCGAAAATGAATTAGCTGTGTTGAACTGCGCTCCCCTCCCCTTTTTGTAGTCGCCCTCCATAATACAAATAAAATATAATTATACTATAGATGTACTATAAAGCTAAAATTTTATATATTCTATCGATATCCGCTTTAATCAGAACTTGGGTAGCCAATGAGCGTCCGGAGCTGTGTTCCGGTTAGTTGTACTTTCTAAGTGAACCGCAGCACGGCTCCAAACGAACGTTCGGGAATTGACTAACTCATTAATTTAGCCCAGATTGCAGAAAACTAGGAGCTTATAAGCCAACCTGTCATGCATGGAGAAGTGTCCAAATTGCTCGACTGATCTGGAAAATCATTTTGTCCATTGTCCAACCTGTGGTCAGACGGCGCATCTGCCCCGCTTTAAGATTCTACATATTCTCTACGAGTTTTTTCAGGCCATATTCAGCGTCGATAAAAGTGTTCTCTCGCTGATCAAAAGCCTGGCACTTCAGCCTGGTGTTACTGCCCGTGAATATGTACTGGAGAAGAAGCGTAAAAAGTACTTTAATCCGTTCTCGTTTCTCTTACTGGTACTAGGGCTCAATTTATCCGTCAATATTCTGATAAAACCATATACGATCAATTATTCAGAGAAACAGCAAACCACGCAACAGCTAAAGCCAACTGTCACTAAAGAGATGTTGCCTTATGTGATGCGCCGTCGGCAGGCCGTGCTTTTCATCGAAGAAAACATCAACATCGTTGGTCTAGCCGCCATACCACTTTTTGCGTTCGTTTTCTGGCTGTACTTCCGACGAACCGGCATCAATTATGCCGAGCATTTAGTTGCTCAGGTTTTCTTTTCGAGTTTTTTCTCGCTATTCAGTATTGTCTTAACCTTAGCACTGGGACTGCTTTTCAGGGACTATTTACCGTATCTAAACAGGTCGTTACTATTGTTTCAACTGCTCTACTTAACGGTTGCCTATTACCAATTCCTGAACTACCAAAAGCCCGTCAACTACCTTAAAACCAGCGCTGCTACCCTGCTGGCTCTTATCAGTTGGGTAGTTGTTTCCGGTGGCGCTTTCTTTTTATATGTGCGATTCGGCTCTTAATTCCAGACGATATACAGCAAAAGCCGGAAAGTTAATCCTTCCGGCTTTTGCTGCATTAAACTAGTATAAGTCGTCTGGTTACGCCAGCTTCTTTTCCCATTCTTCAGCTTCCAGCATGGCAATTTCCCACTCGTCCTGGAGTTGATTGATTTGGACCAGTATGTGGCGATACTCGTCATTTTTGGCCTGCATCAGCTTATCGTCGCCATAAGTAGCTGGATTGGCAAGTTCGGTTTCAAGCCATTTTTTCCGATCTTCCAACTGGGCAATTTTAGTTTCCGACTCCTGAGCCTGGCGGTTCAGGTTCTTGAGCGTCTTTTGCCATTCTTTCCGTTCCTCTTCCGAGACCCGCCCATTCGTAGCTGACTTGCCATTTCCATTGAGCGCATGACCGTTTGTAGCCGGTGCAGGGCTGGCTACTGGCAGTGTTTTTGACGTGTCAACAGGTTGTTTCGTTGTCGGTAAGCCCTGCGCTTTGCGCTCTTCCTGCCACCACTCGTATTCGTCGTAGGTGCCAGGGTATTCTTTAATCTGTTCGTCTTCGATATACCAGATTTTGTTGGCAATCTGCGACACGAAATACCGGTCGTGTGAAACAACTACGTACGTTCCTTCATACTGTTGCAATGCCTGAATCAGAATGTTTACCGACTGCATATCAAGGTGGTTGGTCGGTTCGTCAAGTAGCAGAAAATTGGCTTGAGAGAGCAACACTTTTGCCAAAGCCACCCGCGATTTTTCACCCCCCGACAGCACTTTGATTTTCTTGAAAACGTCATCACCCGAAAACAGAAAGCATCCCAGTACACCACGAAGTTCACCGTCCGATTTGGTTGGGTTTGCCTGCTTGAGTTCGTCCAGCATCGAATCATCTACCCGGAGCGATTCAAGCTGGTGCTGGGCATAGAAACTAAACGAGACATTGTAACCCAGAACCCGCTCGCCTTCAATGGGTTCTGAACCGGAAATGATACGCAGCAACGTTGACTTTCCGCGTCCATTCGCGCCAATCAAGGCGACTTTATCACCCCGTTCGAGCCGGGCTGTAGAATGGGTCAGAATGCGTTTTTCGCCGTAAGCCTTCGAGATATCATCCAGGTGCAAAATATGACGGCCTGGTTGCTGCGAGAAGTTAAATTTAAAGTTGACCCTGGCGTTACTATCGATCACGTCGTCGACAAGCTCCATCCGTTCGAGTTGTTTAACCCGGCTTTGTGCCTGTTTGGCCTTTGATGCCTTCGCTTTAAACCGTTCGATAAACCGCTCCGTTTGCCGGATTTTTGCCTGTTGGTTTTCAAAAGCCCCCTTCTGAATCTCATTACGCAGTGCCTTTTCCTCCATATAATAGGAGTAGTCACCGGCATAATAATTTAATTTAGCACCCGATACTTCAACAATGGTATCGACCACATTATCAATAAATTCTCGGTCGTGGGAAACCACGATAACGGCTCCTTCGTAGTTCTGAACGTATTTTTCGACCCATTGAATCGAGGGTAAGTCCAGGTGGTTGGTTGGCTCATCAAGCATCAGCAGCGAGGGCTTTTGCAAGAGCAGTTTAGCAAGCATAACCCGCATTCGCCAGCCACCCGAAAACAACTTTAACGGCTTATGTAAATCGTCGGTCGAGAACCCAAGTCCTTCCAGGATTTCTTCCGCTCTAGACTGAATCGTATAACCATCCAGGGCATCGAACTCTTCCTGTACTTTACCCAGTTTATCGACCAGTTCATCGCGATAGTTGGTTTCCATTTCGTGGAGCAACTCGTCGATCTGTTTTTGCAGTTCATTCTGACGGGCAAATGCCTGCATGGCTACCGACAGGATCGAATCATCCGTCTGATATGAGAGTAAATCCTGGTTCAGGAAGCCGATTGTTACATCACCTGCTTTAGAAATAACACCCCCATCGGGCTGGTATTCGCCGTTAATAATACGGAGCAATGTCGACTTACCCGTGCCATTCAGGCCAATCAGGCCGATTTTCTGGTTGGGCTTGATGTGGAGCGAGGCATTTTCATAGAGAGCCCGGCTACCCAAATAATACGAGAGGTTCGTAATGGAAATCATGCTGCAAATTTACCAAAAATAGAACGGATAGTTGCGTTATTAAATTCCGGCCTGTTATATTTGCATCGCTCGGCACCCCAGCCGCAATTGCATAACAAGCCTCCTTAGCTCAGCTGGTAGAGCGACGCATTCGTAATGCGTAGGTCGCAGGTTCGAATCCCGTAGGAGGCTCCAGTTTCACAGAAAGGCTAATCAGTTTACGAGCGTAAAACCTCTAAATCAACTGATTAGCCTTTTTTCTTTATGCAGGTTTAGTCGAGTTGGATACGTGAATCCGCTAACCGTATTTGGATAGTTCGTAGCTCGACGGTAGACGGTTGATTTCATCGAAAAACCCCATTAAAACCATATTCGATAAGCACATTACGTGTTTTTTGAAGGATGTCCCTATCGACTCGCCAACGCTGATTAGCCTCGTTTTTCGTCACGGTAATGCTCAATTTAAAACGTTGGCTGATCATCCACCGTCAGCCTCTCAACAAATTTGAAGAAATACCACTGACTCGCTGATTCTGTGCCCTTTATAAGTCGCTTATTTTTTAGGACAGGCAGACTTCAAACTAACAAGCCATAAAAATTCCTGATACTTTTTATCCGGATTCTCCAGATACATAAAACGAAATGAATTGACAGAAACGAAACCGGCCTGAAGCCAGTTACCATTTTGTATGGCAAAAAATTCGTTAGGCACACTCCTGGCCCGCGTCGGGCTTGATTGGTTTATACTTGCTTTATTGGCTATGATCGGGCTGGCGAAGCTTTGGCCTAGCCCCGGTATTCAGGAAGGCCCATTCTCGTTATCATCGCTCGCAAACTATGGCGTCTCGATGATCTTTTTTTTCTACGGCCTGCGCCTGAATTTCGATCAATTACGGGTTGGCCTTCGTAACTACCGGCTTCACCTAGTCATTCACGTAACCACATTTATTGTTTTTCCGGCTGTCGTATTAACGGCACGATCGCTCCTGATGACGCCCGATACCGAATTATTGTGGCTGGGCATATTCTATGTTGCTGCGTTACCATCTACAGTGTCGTCGTCGGTCGTGATGGTATCGATTGCGGGCGGTAATATTCCGGCGGCTATTTTCAATGCCAGCATTTCCAGCCTGATCGGTGTTTTTATTACGCCTGTCTGGATGAGTTTTCTGTTGACCAGCACAACCGGTCAATATGATCTGGCCGGTGTTATCTGGAAACTGACCTTACAGGTGATTGTACCCGTTGTGCTGGGCCTGTTGCTCAATCGTCGGCTGGGGTGGTTTGCCGAACGGAATAAGTTCTATCTACGCTATTTCGATCAGTTCACTATTTTGCTCATCGTATACACGGCCTTCTGCGAATCATTTTCTCTCAACCTGTTTGCCAACTATTCAGTGAGCGATCTGCTCTGGCTGGCAGCTCTCCTGCTTGGGCTATTTTTTCTCATCTTCGGGCTTATCACGCTATTGAGCAAATCGCTCAATTTTAGCCGCGAAGACCGCATTACGGCCTTATTCTGTGGATCAAAGAAATCGCTGGTGCAGGGCAGCGTAATGGCGAATGTACTTTTTCCAGGCAACATAGCAGGTGTAGCCTTGCTACCCATTATGATGTATCATGCGCTCCAACTCATTGTGGCCAGTATTATCGCACAGGCCATGGCTCATCGAAAACGGCAGGAATCTAATCCTGTATAGCGGGGTCTAATTCACACAAAAAAGGGTGATTATCAGGACACGAATGGGAAATTACCCGTTGCTTTCCGGACAGCCAACAGCCTACATTTGCAATACGGTAAACTTACCTATCCACACTATCTTCTGTTTGTTATCTGATGTACGCTTATCTTACCACCCAGCTGCTCAATAGGACTTTCTTCCATCCACACGTCTCAAAACAGTACTAAAAACCTGTCCCGCTGCCGACCATCTGCTCCACCTATTGGGAGCAGATAGGCAAAAAATTCTAAAGGCCATTATCGACCACCTGAATACGCATTCCAGAGCGGGAAGCCCGATCCAGCTTCCCAATGGTATTGGCAATAAGTTAGGATTAAGTGATGGAATAGCGTTTTTGGCGAAGTATGTCAGTTGACCGACAGCAACCAACCGGGATTCAGAAACGACTTCGGGCGATTCAGCAATCTAAAAACGGCATTCGTCCAGAAGTGCCTATAGGTCCATTAAACGCAGGGCCATGATTAGCTTCTAAGAATCAGTAACGCACAAAAAAACACTTACTGACCATGAAAAAGACAATCGCAGCCGCCCTTACTTTCTTCGCCCTTTCGACCGGTGTAACCCTGGCTCAACGCGTATATTCAAAACCTTTTGACAACCGTACTCCTCAATACGGAGGCACTCGTTACGACAGAGACCAATATCAGGACGATCTGAAAATTGATCGTATCGACGCTATAGTTGGGTTATCCCGCCGTCAGGAAAAGCAGTTGCATAAAATCGAAGATAATTACGATCGCATCATGACCACCTCTCGTCTGACACCCGACGGGCTTCGCCAACTTCAGCTTCGTAAACGTCAGGACATGCTGGCCGTATTAACGTCGGCTCAACGCGACCGGTTATTTGCCCAGCAACAATCCGGTCCTCGTAATGCGCCATATGGCCGTCGGGGCTAGTTATAACCCTTAATTGATCACACGCCCATCTGATTAATTTGTTAATCTGGTGGGCGTGTTTTATTACCAGCTAACCGCTAATTTTGGCATGGCCTGTGCCTTTGCCCCAAATTTTAAGTACGTACCAATCTATTGCACCAATTGACCGATTATTCGGGTTTCGATCGCCATACTTTCGGCCCTGATTTTGTTTGGGGAACCGCCACGGCTGCCTATCAGATTGAAGGGGCTGTTGACCGCGATGGCCGTTCGCCTAGCGTCTGGGATACGTTTAGTCGGCAGAAGGGGAAAATCAAAACCGGCGAAACCGCTGATATTGCCTGCGAGTTCTACGACCGCTACGAATCCGATTTGTGGTTACACAAAGAATTAGGTTTCGACGCCTTTCGGTTTTCGCTGTCATGGTCACGCATTCTACCCGATGGTGTTGGCCCCAGTCAGGGGGGGCGCTTAAACGAAACGGGGCTGGCCTTTTATGACCGACTGATCGATCATTGCCTGGCCCTGGGTATAACACCCTGGATCACGCTCTACCACTGGGATTTACCGCAGGCCCTTGAAAACAAGGGAGGATGGCCGAACCGCAGTGTTGTGGACTGGTTCGGCGAATTTGTGGACATTTGCACCAAAGCTTTTGGTCACAAGGTCAGGCACTGGATTATCCTGAACGAACCCCTGGCATTTTCCGTGCTGGGTTACTTTACGGGCCAGCACGCGCCCGGTCGGCGTAGTTTCCGGAATCTGCTTCCTGTTATTCACCATACGGCACTGGCACAGGCCGAAGGAGGTCGCATCGTTCGGCGAAACGTGCCGGGAGCGCACGTAGGCACCACCTTTTCGTGTTCACCGATCGATCCGTTTACGAACTCGGCCCGCGACGTGGCCGCAGCCGCCCGTGTAGATGCACTCCTGAATCGACTCTTCATCGAACCGGCTCTTGGCCTGGGTTACCCAGACAAAGAACTCCCGTTTCTGGCTGGTATTACCAAAAAAGTAGCTAAACCCGGCGATATGGAGCGGCTCGCATTTGACTTCGACTTTATTGGCCTGCAACATTATTTCCGGGCTGTGGTCGAGCATTCTTACTTTATGCCCTACCTGTGGGCTGCCCAGGTATCGCCCCTCCGGCGCAGTGTGCCAACGATCACCGAAATGGGCTGGGAAGTGTATCCTGAAAGTATGTACCGGATTATTCAGCAGTACGGCCGTTATGAGGGAGTCAAAAAAATCTACATTACCGAAAGTGGCGCGGCTTTTTATGACACGGTTCAAAATGGTGCCGTAAATGATTTGGCCCGGCTTGAGTACCACCAGAATTATCTCCAACAGGTATTGCAGGCCAAACGCGACGGCTTACCGGTAGCCGGGTATTTTGCCTGGACATTTCTCGACAATTTTGAATGGGCTGAAGGCTATCGCCCTCGTTTCGGACTGGTCTATGTCGATTTCCGAACTCAGAAACGAATCGTAAAAGCATCGGGGCGGTGGTTCCAGCACTTGTTAACCAATCCCAAACCAGCTGCCCATAATCTGAATCATTCAAAAAAACGATTTTAGCAAGAACATCAATAGCTAGTCCTATCGGTCGATGTTTCGATGGCCGTTTTTCAATAGGCAAACTGGGCAATACCCAAACTCACGTCTGTCCGCGCCCTGATCAACACTGCTCAACCCGGCTGCCATGAAGAGTTGAACAGCATCATTTGAACGATTTGGGCGGTTGTGATAAAAATAGATTAATCAGCGTTGATAGACACCTGGCATGATTTAACCCAAAAAACACATTGCGTCGGGGGTATAAAAAGGAGTCGATTCGCTTTTGTAAAATGGATCAGTTCAATACTCATTTTATGAATCAACCAGACAACTCAACGCCCGGCCAGATTGCCGGTGCGGTGGATTCGCCAACTCCAGATAAAGGGGGTACGTCACGGCGTCAATTCATTCAGGCTGGCGCTTTGGCCGCCACCAGCTTCCTGATTGTTCCCCGTCACGTATTGGGCGGCAAGGGCTTCATCGCTCCCAGCGACAAGCTCAACATTGCGGGTGTTGGTTTCGGCGGTAAAGGTTTTAGCGATACCAACAATTCCTATAACAACGGTGCCAATAACATTGTAGCCCTTTGCGATGTAGACTGGGGACTGGCCCGCGTTAAAGAAAATTTCACGAAGCACCCCAATGCGAAACGCTACAAGGACTTCCGCGAAATGCTCGATAAAGAAGGCAAATCCATTGATGCCGTAACCGTTTCGACAGCTGACCATACACACGCTGTTGTTGCCATGGCAGCGATGCAGCGTGGAAAACACGTATACGTGCAGAAGCCCCTGACACACAACATTTACGAAGCCCGGATGCTAACCGAAGCGGCCCGTAAATACAAAGTCGTTACGCAGATGGGTAATCAGGGCTCGTCGAACCCACAGCAAAAACAAATGGTAGACTGGTTCGACAAAGGGCTCCTGGGAACGGTGCATACCGTTAATCTCTGGACAAACCGTCCAGTCTGGCCTCAGGGCATTCCGGTGCCACAGCCAGCTGGTGAAACTCCCGTCGATCTGGATTGGGATCTCTGGCTCGGACCTGCTCAAAAAGTGGGCTATACCCCTGCCTATCACCCATTCAAATGGCGCGGCTGGTGGAATTTTGGCGCTGGCGCTCTGGGCGACATCGGTTGCCACATTATGGATACACCTTTCCGCGTTCTCGGACTTGGCTATCCAACCGAGGTTGAAACCAGTATCGGTCAGGTATTCCTGAAAGACTGGACACCGGAGTATATTCCGGAAGGATGTCCGCCATCGTCGCACGTGGAATTAAAATTCCCGGCAACGGCCAAAAATAAATCGGTCGTAAAAATGATCTGGGAAGATGGTGGTATTCGTCCATTCCGCCCCGATATGCTGCCCGAAGGAGAACCGATGCCCGAAAATGGTGAAAACGGTGTGCTCATCCACGGCGATAAAGGCTTACTGATTTGTGGCATGTATGGCGAAGATCCAAAACTCTACACCAAAGATGGCCAGAAAATAGTGGGCGATCCGAAACCCAAACCAGCTGATGGAAGCAAGCCCCTGCCCGAAAACGGTCACCAGGTGCTGTGGACAGAAGCCTGCAAAGCCGGTTTCAATAGCAAAGAGCACAAAGCACTTACCTCTTCGTTCGATTTTTCGGGTCCGCTTACGGAATCGGTTCTGATGGGTAACCTGGCCATTCGCAGCTATACGCTTCGTCAGGCTAAAGCCGACGGAAAAGGCTTTACGTATCCTGGCCGTAAGAAACTGATGTGGGATGGTAAAAACATGAAAATTACCAACCTCGACGAAGCTAACCAGTTTGTGAAACGCGAATACCGCGAAGGCTGGTCGCTGACAGCATAACAAAAGTGATTGAGTAAATGGGTAACTGAGCGGAAAGATTCTGCTTAGTTACCCATTTACCGTTATTACCCTCTCACAAACAAAGACTGCATCATTGTCCGAAGGCGACCGTTGGCAACGTAAGCCCAGATCAGGAGCATATACATTGAAAAATCCTGATAGGACACCGGCAATGGCGTGCTGTCGATATAATATTGCGTTGACGTAAAATCGAGCGTTGGCGTAAAACCCAGCAGGTTTTCATAACCCAGTACAAACGTCAGACCTAGTGCGTAGAACAAGTACTGTGGCTTTCGAAAGGCCCACAGAATCCCCGCCAGAGCAGTTGCTCCAAAACCAAGATAATGCTTCCAGGTGAGTGATAAATCAGTGGTCGTAGCCACGTAAACGGAATAAATCTGGACGGCGGCTAACACAATCAGGATTAAACCATAGCCATAGAATTCTTTCAATTGAGCACGCTGCATAAGCCAATACGTTTCTAAAGAGGAGTTTTCTAAACCTCAGAAGATTGGCTCGCAAGGGTTCCACAATCTAGTCAATTGTCGATCGCGGCACGGTGGCAAGCCAGCCTTCTGAACTATACGAATGATAAAAATACAATAAACTCCAATATAGATAGATTAAATATAGCTTATTTTTTTCGAGCACTTTCATTAAAAAATACTACTAATCCGTCTTTTCCGGCCACTACGATGTCATTTCGGCCGTTTTTGTGCAAATCGGCAACGGCAAAATAAATACCCGTTCCCTTGCCAACACCAGCTTCTCCAAAGGCAATATCATGTTTCACGAATTGCTTCCGGGCGGTGTCCCAGGTAAAATAATAGAGACCGACGGGATCATAGCTGCCCGGATCGTTGTCATTGTGTGCCCGAAAACGCTTACCCGTAACCAGATCAGGACGACCATCGCCCGTAATATCGATCCATTCGAGGCAGTGATACTGTGAGTTTTTATCGTCAATCAGGTGTTTGGTCCAACTGCGCTGCCCTTTACCATCCTTAGCCTGCTCGTACCAATGCAACCCATAGCTATGTCCCTGTCCAACAATGAGGTCGTTAAGCCGGTCGCCGTTCACGTCAGCCACAATTATGGGTACACTAGCCGTACCGAGGGCAAACTCCTTGTGTAATGTCCAGGGGCCACTTTCCCGATCAGCTGGGGCTTCGAGCCAGCCATCGCTCACAATAAAGTCGCCCCGACCGTCGGCATTGATATCACCAAATCCCAGGCCGTGGCCCTGCGTTGGGGCAATCGTGACCATTTTGAATACGCCCGGACTCGTTAATTTGACGTATTTCAATGGGTGATTCGGATTATTAGGCACAATTTCAACGGTGCCATCGCCATCGATGTCCCAGGCACGCGTTGTTTCAACATTGCCCACTTTACCGATCTCATGCAACGGCCAGGTGGGATTTCCTTTAACGGGTCCTGGATTTTCGACCCAGCGAAGCGTTTGATCAAACCAGCCACCCGTCACAAAATCGATCCGACCATCGGCATTTACATCGATTGGAATGGTCGAAAAGTCGTCGTAATACTGATCTTTTCGTGGTTCGTTGCCAATCAGATGCCGACGTCGGAAATTGGGACCTTCGTACCAGAAATCGCCGGAAACAAGGTCGAGTGTATCATTTTTATCGACATCAAAAACGCCCACAGATTCGTAACTTTCGGCTGCGACAAAATAGCGTTTGAAGTGGGTAGTTGGTTCTGGCGCAACAGAACCACCGATAATAAAGAGGACAAGCAGGCTAATGGCAATTCGTTGCATACTCGAATGTAGTTGACGGGTAGTTAGGAATAAGATAAATCCTTTTTTCGATGTAATTTACTTGCCTCTCCTATGGTCAATCGCTTCTTTTTGATTTTATGCTCCCTTTTAAGCTGCCAGACCCAGCCGCCTTTTCAGTATTCTGGCCATAAATTCAAAGGGGTCAATCTGGTCGCTCCCCCACGCCAACCCGACTCGCTGGCACTGGCACCCGTTCGGGCAATTGGTGGCGAATGGGTTGCTATTGTGCCGTATGGTTTCTGCAAGAAAAATGATCCACATTTTTTCTTCAGCGAAAACAGGAAGGAACAAAGCAAGTGGCAATGGTGGGGTGAAACAACGGCGGGCGTAGCCGGAACGGTGCAAATGGCCCGGAAGCAGGGGCTGAAAACGATGCTAAAACCGCATGTCTGGATGCAGGGCGGCTCTCACCTCGATCTTGAATTCTCAACAGAAGCCGACTGGCAAAGTTTCGAGCACGATTATGCGCAGTACATTCTGCATTTCGCCAAAATTGCAGACTCCTTACACATCGATTTATACTGCATCACAACTGAGCTTGACCGTTTCGCCGTTGCCCGACCCGCCTTCTGGCAAACTTTGATCAAGCAGATCCGGCAGATTTATAAAGGACAATTGACCTACGCAGCCAACTGGGACCGCTACGAACGGATTCCATTCTGGCAACAGCTGGATTTCATTGGTGTAGACGCTTATTTCCCGATTTCCGATAAGCGGGAACCATCGGTAGGTGAATTGACCAGAGGCTGGAAGAAACACCTAACCGTATTGCAGCAAATGAGCAGTCAATGGCAGAAACCAATTCTATTTACGGAATTCGGCTACCGAAGCTGCGATCACACAGCCCAACGCCCTTGGGAGTCCGAGACTGATTGTAAGCCCAATCCAACGGCTCAGGCCAATGCCTACGCAGCCATGCTCGAAGCGGTCTGGCCACAGCCGTGGTTTGCCGGTGGTTTTCTCTGGAAATGGTTTCTGGAGATTGAGCCGCGTCACCGGGAGCGCGACCAGTATAGCCCGCAAGGCAAGCCAGCCGAGCAGGTGTTGACGAAAAATTGGCAGAAGTAGAATCCCTGGTGCAAGCGTTGCGGACGTCGGCGTGATTTCCTGTAGCCGACCTCCATACTCATCGATAAGTGGTCCAAATGATGACAAACCTATAAGGTTTTTGACACCGCATCGGCGGCCCGGCGCATCGGCGGCCCGGCTTATAGGTTTAAATTGGCCGAGCACCGGTTCAATTTAGTCTAAATGACCGATGCCTAAATGAATTTTCAATTGTCTGATAATTCATTAATATTTAATGTTTTGACTCTATAGAACAAGATGAAACACGGCTACTTGATTGCTGTATTGCTGGTTAGTTTACAGATCAGTGGATTACCTGATGTATTTGCCCAGGTGCCGCAGACGCTTGATTCGGTTGTCGTTTATTTAAAACACCATACCAGTAAAGACACAAATTACGTCCGTGCGCTGAATGTAATGGGCCGCGAACTTCATTCGGGCGCCAATCCTGACTATGCAAAAGCTGACTCCGTATTGCAAGTATCGGAACATATTGCCACCCAGCTTCAATACGGTATGGGACTGGCAAAAGCCTATACCAATCGGGCGTCGATTTACTACCTGACCGGTCGGCCCCAGCAGGCACTGGACTATTTTCAGAGGGCACTGACAGCAGCCGAAAACCACAAACTAAACCCACGTTTTATTTGCGGAGCCATATCAAACGTAGCCGCAGCATTGAACAAACTACATCAATATGATAAGGTAGTCGCTATGCAACTTCGCTCGTTGCGCCTTCAGGAACAGTATAATGTACAGCCACGGATTGCCACTACCTATGGCGGCATTGGCAACGCTTATCGAGATCTAAACAAACCCCGCGAAGCCCTTTCTTATTATCAACAAGCGCTGGCATTGATGCACGTAGAAAAAAATACCAGTGGCATGGCCATTATCGAGAACAGCATCGGTGTATGCTATGATGGGCTGGAACAGTATGATAAGTCGCTGATTTACTATAAACTGGCCTTGAAGCATGCTACAGAAATTGAGTTTGCCCTGCTCCAGGCCGACATTCTGGTAAATATTGGCCTCGCTCTAAAATTAGCAAAACGCCCTCAGGAAGGCCTCCCATTTGTGGAACGCTCTTTAGCTATTGCCCAAAAGCAACAAAATAAAGAGAGTATGGCCAATGCTTATTTTAATCTGGGGCAGATCTATGAAGAACTAAAGCAATACACTCCCGCGGAGAAGCACCTGAAAAAAGCACTCGATTTGGTCACCGAGACCGGGAACAAAAAGAAGATTGCTGATTATACGCAGGGGCTGGCCGACCTATATGGCGGGATGAAAAATTTTCAGCAGGCCTACGTCTTCCAACTCGAAAAGAATAAACAGATTGACTCGACGACTGCCGTTCGTACCAGCGCTGAAGTCCAGCGGTTAGTTGCCCAATACAAAGCCGAAAAGAAAGAACAACAGATCAAACTGCTTCATCAACAGGCACAGCTCCGCGAAAAAGAACTGATCAATAAGAAATTGCAAACCAATGGGTTACTAATTGGCGGTGTCTTGCTTTTATTATTAGGCGCGGCCGTAAGCGCTTGGCTACTGAACCGGGCACGTCTTCGCCGACTGGAAGAAGCCCAGCGTTTACGAAAGCAAATTGCCCACGATTTACACGATGAAGTGGGCAGTACGCTGAGCAGCATTTCACTACTCAGTGGCATGGTCAATAGCCTTATTGCCCAAAAACGTCCCGAATCGGTTGAGCGGGCTGTTCAGAAAATTAACTCTGATGCCCGGCAGATTCTGGAGGCTATGGACGAGATTATCTGGACTATTAACCCTGGCAATGACTCCTTACAACGGATCGCTTTACGGTTACAGGAGTACGCACAACCCTTAATGGAGTCTAAGAATATTCGATTTTCGTTCGTAACGGACCCGGCTTTATATGCCGTACCGATTTCGATGGAAGTTCGACGGAGTTTGTATCTGATTGGTAAAGAAGCAATTAACAACCTGATTAAATACTCAGAAGCCACAGAGGCCACTGTCCGGTTTGAGCGGAAAAATAACCAGCTTCAGGTCCTGATCGAGGATAACGGCCGGGGATTCGATCCGGCCCAGCCAAGCCAGCGTACCGGCCAGAGCAGCATGAAGCAGCGGGCCGAAGCGATGGGCGGTATCTTAAAAATACACTCGTCGCCAGGACAGGGAACTCGTCTGCAACTGGTCGTCGGTCAGTGAGAGTCATACATTTATCCGATTTACCTGCATTAGTAGGCACGGTATTTTTGTCTGACAAGCAACGTCGGCCAAACAGGCTGTTCGTGTAGTTTTTCAGACAAATTTTCCTGCCTTATGAAATCGCTCAAATTCACCTTTATACTTTGCTTAGCCGTTGTTTCTCTGTCCTGTAGTAAAAAGGACGATACGATTGCGCCAGCCAGTACGAGCGTTATGACAGCACAGGTCGACGGGCAAGCGTTTACGTCGGAACAGGCGACAGCAACCTATAACAAAGCCACTAAAGACCTGACCCTGGTTGGGTATAACAGTGTTCACATGATGGGTTTTACGCTGGTAAATTTCACGGGCACGAGTACTATAACGCTGGTAGACATTAGCAAAACGGGCAGTACGGGGAATTATATCGATGTAAAAACCAACACCACCTATGCCAATAAAGAGGGCCGGACGGGGACGGTAACTGTTACAAAATTTGATGGAAGTATTCTTGAAGGAAACTTTTCGATGAAGACCTATAACTCGCAGCAAAAACGGGAAGTCGTCGTGACGAATGGCACATTTAACGTAAAAGTAGAAACTATATAACTCTATGATTCGCGTCTCAATTTTCGACGATAATGACTCCCTGCGTGAAACGCTGGCGCTGGTCTTCGATGCAACCGACGACCTGATCGTGACCGGTCAATACCCCAACGCGCTAACGGCTGTTGAAGACGTTTTATACAATCAGCCGGATGTCATTTTGATGGATATCGATATGCCCGGTCGTACTGGAATTGAAGCGGTTAAACTCATCCGGCAACAGACAACACGCCCTAAAATACTAATGCTGACCGTTTTTGAGGATGTTGAGCGAATTTTTGCTGCCATTTCGGCGGGGGCTGTTGGTTATCTGTTAAAGAAAACACCCGCCGATAAAATCATTGAATCCATTCGCGAAGTGATGAATGGAGGAGCAGCCATGACACCTTCCATTGCCCTAAAAGTACTGGAAGCCTTTCGGCAACCCAAGACCGATGCATTTCTGCTGACTGATAAAGAAAACGAGGTACTCCGGCGATTGGTGGAAGGAGATAGCTATAAACTTATCGCGCACCATTGTAACATCAGCATGGGTACGGTTCGCACGCACATTGTCAACATCTACGAAAAACTCCACGTCAACTCAAAGTCCGAAGCAGTAGCGAAAGCGTTAAAGACCGGACTATTCAAGTAAGCAAGCAGATTAGCCCTCAATTGCAGTACTTAATAGGCTGAGTTCCATCCATCCTCGTTTTGATTGCACAAGATCAGGAATCGATGGTATTTCCAATCTCAACGAAGCTCTTAAACAAGTGATGATGGAGGTGGCTAGAATAAAAACTAAGTGAATCAGAGCTTTTCTCAGAGAGTCATGCCTATTGGTAACCACACCACTTTTCTTCCACATCGACTATGCATTATACTGCTATCCGTCTGCTGCTTCTTTTGTGTAGTCTTTCCCCTGCTTTTGTCCCGGTTCTGGCTCAGGACTCAACCCGACGATGGAGCCGTCCGAACGTTCTGAAAACCAATCTCCTGGCCCCAATTTCCGTATTTTACGAGCGGGCATTGACCCCGCGTTTTGCCCTCCGTACCAGTATTCGGTGGTGGCAGTTTGGCATTGTTTCTAAAGATGAAAAGTTTGTCAATGCCACTCTCGAAGGAAAATTCTATACGGCCAAACTGGCACGACTAATGGCTAAGGGGCACCCAAGCGGCTTTTTTATCAATCCATATCTGAAAGTCCGGACGTTGCAGTATGTCAACGAAATTGGTTCCGGACCTAATAAAATCAGTGAACTTGATGAAATCAGGGTTAAATCAATTGGATTTGGACTGACTGTTGGGTATATGTGGGTACTAAAACGAGGGTTTGTTGTGGAGCTGGTTCATGGCGGAGGCTTCATGCCAGATGCGCTGACCAGCTTTGAACATACAATGCGCTACAGCACAGTAACGTCCGATTCTGGCCGGGATTACCTGATGCTGGACCTCCGAACGGGGGTTAGTCTGGGCTATGCTTTCTGAAGATTTTCGCGCTTCATTTCCGACATCCGTTCTTAACATATCGCTGTTCTGAAGGCCATTGCCCCCACCTGACGAATCTATTTCCTTACCATAAAACCGCTTATGCCGCTCCGATCTCTACAACTGTTTTTGCTACTGAATGCTACTTTAACAGCCTGCCAGCCGAAACGATCAACAACCGATCAGGCAATCAAACAACCGCATGCCGATTCGCAGGCAGTGGTAGGCTCAGCTCGATCTGATAATCCCGATCAGGTCATAGCCAACGATTTTTTAATCGTACCCGGCAAACAGGTTGGTCCTATCCGACCGTCGACCTCCGAAGCTGACCTGCTCCGACTTCTTGGGCCATCAGTCGTTACGGTAGGTGACACGTTATACGGGGCTGAAGGCGAAGAGTTTTTGGGCACTACGCTTTATAAAGGTACAGCCGACGAAGTACAGATTATTTATACCGATAACGAGAAACGAACCCAACCCCAGACAGTGCTTATTCGTCCGAAACGGTTCAATGACGAAGGTTTTCCTATTCCAAACGTCGCACCCACGCGCTGGATCACGGCCAGCGGATTACGAATTGGCACGACGTTAAAAGAGTTGGAAAAACAAAATGGCAAACCCTTCAAAATCTGGGGTTTCGAATGGGATTATGGTGGTATGGTGTCTACTTGGCAAGGAGGAAAACTGACACCATTGAACAAGAAGTCGTTTCTATCCATTTCGCTGGCAGCCCCCGTTACCAGAACCCCGGCGCAGGAGAAAGCGTATAAGGGACTAATGGGCGATAGTGAATTTCTTTCTTCGGTGGCTGCCATGCAAGTGCTCAATCCGTCGGTGCAGGGCATGCAGGTGAGTTTTTAGCCGCTGATAAATCACCCAAGTTCATTCGCATATGAATCCAGATTAATGCCCGTTGCCAGTGGTTAACCAATAGTATGATGATTCAGTGACAACTGGCTAGCAGCTATTCCTAACTATCCTTTGGGTAAAACTACGTACCAGCTAAAATAAAGGTCAGCTCATTTATTTTTCATACCACTGACTATCAGTTATATATAAATAAATTTTAATCATACGTAGTTTCCCTATCATACATTTATCCGATTGATGGGCGTTCGGGCTGTAGGTAGTTTTGACACAGGTTTTCGATAATACACTCAACCTTGTGTCAGGCAATGCGCTCAACTTTACTACTTGTCCTTTGCGGGTTTTGGCTGAGTTTTCCAACCCTGGCTCAGACCGATTTACCAACCTCCAGATCAGTACCGGTAAAAATATCGGGCGGCCTGAATGCTTATGCAGGTTTCTACATGGCCAGCGGTATTGCCGCCCGCAACCAAACATCGCCCTTCGGCCTGAGCGGTTCCGTAACCGTCGCATTGCCGGGAGGCATTTCATTACCGTTTTCGGCGGTGCTGGGCAATCAGGGGAATAGCTTTCGACAGCCTTTTAATCAATTCGGTGTTTCGCCAACTTACAAATGGGTCACTGCCCATGCGGGCTACCGCAACGTTAGTTTCTCGCCTTTTACGCTGGCCGGTCATACATTTCTGGGAGGTGGGGTTGAACTCAATCCCGGTAAGCTACGGCTGGGTGCCGTGTATGGTCGATTCAACAAAGCGATCTCTACAAATTTAGCTGAACCCGATATTATTTCGGCCTATCAACGTACAGGCTATGCCCTGAAGGTAGGCTACGGCACTTCCGGCAACTATGTAGATCTGATTATGCTTCGCGCAAAGGATGATTCTGCCTCCATTGTATCCGCACCACAGTCAGTTTCTCAAACCGTTTCACCCGCCGAAAATATGGTGGTCGGCATCACAACCCGGCTGTTGATTCTAAAACATATTACGATTGAGTTAGATGGTGCCCTGAGCGCCTATACCCGTGATGTACGGAGTACAGAAGTATCGGCGGAGGGCCGAAATTCGATTGTGCGTTTCTTTGGTAACCTGTTCACTCCCCGCCTGTCGACTCAACTTACCCAGGCGACTCAGGCAACCATTGGTTACCGAACAAAAAACGCCGGAATCAAACTACAGTACAAACGGATCGACCCCAATTTCCAGACCATGGGGGCCTACTATTTCCAGAGCGATATTGAAAGCTACGCCATTGTGCCCAGCCTTACTTTACTGGATGGAAAATTGCGACTTTCGGGCAGTTATGGTATCCAGTATGACAACCTGGCCAATAACAAAAACGCACGCACAGGACGAACAATCGGGTCGCTGGTAGTGGCCTACAACCCGGCAACGGCGTTTGGCCTCGACGTTCAGTTGTCGAACTACGGAATCAGTCAGCAAGCCGGTCTTCGGCCAGTTATTGACACGGTCCGGTTGGCGCAAAACAATTTTTCGGCAACGGTTAATACCCGCTACACGATTCAAAACGAAGATGTTGTCAATCTGTTTACGCTCTCAGCGACACGCCAGCAACTTAGCGATCTCAACCAGCGGACAGCCGCCTTCACCAACAATACGAATACAAACCTGAATCTGGGCTATTTCTACCAGCGTGTCAAAAACGGACTGGGCGGTAACCTGATGCTTTCGTATACGCAGGCCAATCTGGCCCAGGGTATGTCAACGAAATTTTACGGCCCCACCCTGGGTATCACCAAAGGCTTTCTTAACAATAAGGTAAGCACATCGGCCACGGCCAGCTACCTGATCAACCAGCAACCCGACCTCACCGGCCAAATCGTGAATGGGCAAGTCATTAATGCATCGGCCAATGCTGGTTATCAGATCGCCAAACGCCAGAATCTGACCCTGCAATTGCTGTATCTAAAATCAAACACAGGTGTTGCCGAGCAACGCTATAACGAACTTCGGGGGACTTTAGGCTATGGTATCTCTTTCTAACCACATCCATATGCGGCTTTTGAAGCCGGGCAAATGCCTTTACCTGGTGCTGGGTCTGCTTATGGGGTTTACCCAGATCATACGGGCGCAAACGCAGGTGCAGGTAACCATTAACGTGATGCCTCCTTATAGTTCCTATTTGCAGGATTATGCCGGAGCAGGTCAGCAGCTTCAGGTACTGATCCGCAACCTGACCCTGACAGCGCTCGATGTTCGGTTACAGGGGCGTGTGGAAGGCGACAATGGCGTTCTGATTCAGACTCTCCCTAATTTTCGACCTGTCCGTCCGCTGAAACTAGCCCCAGGCGAAACCCGGATTCTGTCCCGTGCTGATCTGGAAGGCTCATTCGACCTCAACCAGATTAGCGTAGAAGGACTTAGCAAAGAGTTGTTGTATCAGGGAAAACCGTTACCCGAAGGCAACTATCAGGTTTGTGTACAGGCATTTGATAACCGTACCAGTCAACCCCTTTCGTCGGGATTCCCGTTGGGTTGTTCGCCCCCGTTTTCGATCCGAACGATCGAACCGCCTATTCTGATTTCGCCCCTGTGTGACACCGACATAACACCGACAACGCCACAGGCTACTGTTTTCACGTGGGCTCCTCCGGCGGGTATTCTGCCTACACAGGTCAGCTACATTCTGCGAATCATTGAATTACCGCTCGACAACGTTGACCCCAACGTCTTTATTGATGCCGTAGCGTTGCCACCTTCCGGTATTGAAGTGAGGAACCTGACGACCAGCACATTTTTGTACGGACCACAGCATCTGCCGCTTAAAATGGGTAAACGGTATGCCTGGCGTGTTCAGGCGGTGGACAGGTTCGGGAAACTGAACCTGCTCAACGACGGCAAAAGTCCGGTTTGTGCGTTCCGATATGGACAACCCATAATTGCCGATTCGCTGGGCTTACCCATGACTGATTACCTGGTATTCATCAAGCCGGGTGAGTCGACCGGGAAAAAGCTACCCGAAATTAGTGTTGGCTACGGCAATCCGTTGTACCTGAACTGGGGCCTGTCCGCTAAGATGGCGAGTCAACTGGCCATGATTTTTCCTTTGGCCAATCTGATGCAGCAAAGCAATACGCTTTCCTCGATTCCGGGCAGTTCGCTACAGAAACCAAATCAGACTATCGTCATACCCGGACAGGCTGCTCCTGAATCAACGGTATTGACCTCCATTCCAGGTAGTTCGCTGCAAAAGCCGAATCAGGAAATGGCTTTGCCTAAGCAGAACGACAATGAACAGGCGTATCTCAAAGCACTGGATTTAACCAAAACGAACCTGAGTTATCGAGTCCGTATCAAAGCACTGGATAAGTCGGGCAAACCCGGTGCGGTAGTGCTCGACCGGCAGGTAAAAACGGCTTACCTCAGTGCCGAGCAGGCCGATTTGCCCCCCGGCATTGTTGCTCAGGCACCCTATGGAGCTGAAAAAAATTATCAGGCCGAAGTCGAACTGGTCGGTCTGACACCTGCCCAGATCAAGCAGTTGAATCTGCCTACAGGAAACCTGACAGCTGAACCCCGCAAGTTTTCGCTGGTACGAAAAAATACGGGTAACCAGTCCGATACGGTCTATGTGAAGGGGTTGCTGGTATACAAATACCCCGGCGAAACGGGCTCAGGTCATATCATGCCCAATACGATGGTTACGCTGAAACGCGTAGAAGCCAGTGGCTATGAAAACAACATGGGGTTTGCAACGACTAACAGCGCCGGTGAATTCACGGTAGGTCTGCCTCGCTGGCAGGTGTCGCCGACAGACACAATCATCAGCGACAAAAAAATAACGGTCAGTGGCTCTTTCAATAATACGGGCAGTTCGACCGTAACGAAGACAGTAAAGGACACGTCGTTTTACAACGCGGGCTACCGGATCGTACCGAACAATATTTACCTGATGCCCGCCGAACTTACCTTTTCCCTATCGCCCAAACAGGTCGGAACGTTCGACGCCGGCACCATTCCGGTAGTAGCTAAAGGATATACCGTTCGCATTACGGCTCGCCAGGCCTACAAAGACTGGCCTGGAGCTCCGACTATTAATCTGGCCGGCAAACGGTTGGTTATCTTCCGTAAGCCAAACAAACAGGTAGACATCTACAAGTTGCCCGTTGAAGGGCAGATGGACAGAGGCACCTCGTCGGCGCAGGCGAAAAACGGGAGTAAACCCGCATCAGCATCGGAGACGGCTGCGCAAACGGAAGTAGAAAAGGCGGGGTACGTGTTTGTTGGAACCACGCTGCTGCTCGCAGACGGAAATGCTTACAAGGCTAACCTGGAGCGGTTCCTGTACGCTTACAATCCACTGGATCGCTACGCCATCTATTGCCCCGACTGCGGTCAGAAACCCGATGATGCCGAAACCTTCCGGTTCGATCTGCCGAAACAGCCTCTCTCAGCCACTGTTGCCCGCACTGAAAGCTATACGTTTACTGTGCAGACTACCGAAGCGCCGGTGATGACCTTTTCCGGCAAGCTGACCTATAAGTATGCCGATAAAGGTCTCGATGGCGCACAGGTAAAACCGCTCGGCAATACGCGCGTTCGTTTACAGGTCGTCTATGCAGTAAAAGGCACAAACGCGTATACGACTGCCATACCAAGCTTCCCGGAACTAACCAGTTTTCACGAAAAATTCAGCACGCTGCTGGACACGAAAGTAACGAGTGAGGATGGCTCATTTACATTTTCTGCCAAGCTCCCCGGCCCGCTGCAATTAGGCGAATTACCGCCAACAGTGAGTACAAAAACAGGTGAACTTGGCATGGCATCAACCGTATACATCCGGGCCTTGCGTGTCGTTGTCGATAACCCTTACTACACCAGCCCATCGGCAACGTTTGGCGATGACGCAAAAGAGCAGGTGCTGCCCCAGGGATCGTATGACTTCGGCTCTATTACGGCAGTGGTACGGAGCTATAGCCTGGTTACCCAGATCCGTTCCGACGTTACGGGCGAAAAAGGTGGTAACCAACAGGTGAATGGCATCAAACAATCGCTATCTGGTGTAAAAGTATACGCTATTCGAGAGAACCGGAAAGGGTACTTTCCCTTAAGCCCCATTATGGGCCCACCACTCGATGAAGGCCAGGGACTGACCGATAAAAAGGCATTTGGAGAGAGTTCCATCAACTATATCGTTGTCGCTCAGGGCGTATCCAACGCCGAAGGAACGGTCATATTCCCCCGCATGGTCATGGCCAATGGCAAAGACGACACCTATCTGATTGCGACAGAGACTTCAGTCGATGGAATCAATGCCTACCAGATGAATGGTAAACCCAAACGAATTCTGGTCAGTGAAGACTATGGCGATCTGTATTCAAAAACAGCAACTGACAGCGAGAAAAAACTGGCAGAATCAAAGAATAAAGTACAAACTGTTGATGGCGATAAATGCAAAACCGTATGGCACGTTTTCATTAAGCAGGCGGGCGGTTCGACGGTGGAGTATACATACGATGAGTCCATCCCGAGCCAGGCCAAAATTCTGGATGGCTATCGTCAGATGGCCAAGACAGATCCGGACGTATCGGTCAGTCCAAAAACAACCTGCGACAAAGTAAAATCCTACTGGATTGGCTCAGGCTTGGGCGATCGGGATATCAACAGTAAAGTCCTGCTACCATCAAATTCTGAGTTTGCCGACGATTACAAACCATTCCTGTCCGATACGGTCAAGCGGTTCCTCAAACCAGCGAATCCCATTATCAATGTACGCGTCGTCGACAAAACGAACCCAACTCAGGGTATTGCCAATGCCGATATTCGATTAACGTACATCCAGGCGAATGGAAATGCCTATGCCGAATGGAGAAAAACGGATGCAAATGGCTGGATCGCTGAGCCTTTTATGGTCAATCCCGGCACCAAGGCAATCTTAAAAATCCTCGCTGACGGCTACATTTTCTCCGGCTATGTCGATCCGGCGAAGGGAGATCCCGAGAAGGAAAATGCGCCGATTGCCCCCGTGGATGCCAAACAAACCATTGACATCGGCTCCCTGATGCTTGGTCAGAATCTCTATTATTCGCGGATGCTGATGCAGCCCAACACGCGCTACACCGGATACACCATCGATCAGGATGCCTTAGAACTGGACCCCAAGGCAAAAAATGCTACGGTGGAAGCCTATGTGCAGATTGGCAATGGGAATTATAACAAAACGACCTATTCGGATGCCGTTCATGCTCACCGCTTTAATAATGTATATGGCGCTGGTGGCCTAGGCGATTCACTGAAAATATACCCGGTCGACATCAGCTACTTTAATGAATCCCGGGCCATCAGTCTGCTGCCGAAGCCAGAAAAAAGCGATGAAGGGGCTGGCATGTTTATCGTTAAAGTGGGCAAAGTACCTATCTATCAGCGCGATCACCGGATCATTTTCAACCTGCTGGCTCTGCACGACAACAAATGGGGGCCCGTCAAAGGCGGTACGGTAAAGCTGTTTGGCCGCGACGAAAAAGGCTTTGTTTTTGGCCCAGGCAATGCGCAGGGTTTGGTAGAGGCCAAGTTCAAGAATGTTTCCATCGAGAATCTGTTCGTGGAAGTATCGGCTCCCGGTTACGTGACAAAAACCCAGTCGGTAACGAATGTTGAGTCGAAGTCGTCGAAAACGCAGCAGGTGTTTCTGGAAGAGGCCAATCTGATCCAGGGGAAAGTTGTCGTCAAAACGGCTGATGGCAAAGAAATACCGCTCGCAGGTGCCGATGTATTTGTGGCCGGGGGCAGTAATGTACAAACGCCTTACAGCACGAAATCGGTCGCGGGTGGTTCCTTCACGCTGGCTGTTGGGAAGCAGCTCAGTTCTGTCACGGTACAGGCTACCTATCAGAATGAAGGTGGTACTGTCGGGGGAGGATCGGTGAGCCTTAATGGAGCCGACGTTAAAGTGGCGAGTGTAGTCATTCCGGCAGAGAGTTATATAGGGGCTTCCAGTAAGCAATTGCTTCCGCAGGCAACCAAGGAATCGCTCAAGCTGACGCTGACCACATTCGAAAAATACAAAATCACCACGATCTGGGGCTTCCCGGTTAAAGTAGAATCCCTGACTGCACTGTCCAACGGAGCGGTGAAGGTATCGGGTGAGGTCGACTTGCGCGACAATCGGTTTGGGCCGTTTGCCATTCTCGATCCCGATGTCCGGGTACGTTTCGAAAACGTTATTTTCATACCGGGCAATAACGGTGCAGGCGTGCCCGCATCGGCTACTGTCTCGCTAAAAACAGGCATACTGGATAATCTGGGCTATTACAGTAAGCCTACCTATAAATCGGGCGATGTACCACTATACAACATCCGCCTGTCGGGTACGGGTAACTCGTCGTCGGGTGGTAATCTGCAAATTGTGCAGTCGCCGGGCAAAACGACGGGTACAATTATGGCACAGGCTCAGATTATCGACAACTCGTTTAAGTTCTCGGAAAACCTGCTCAGCTATAAAAAAGGTCAATTTTCTCTCTACGACCCTGACAAGGGAATTCAGGGAAACGTACCGCTGGTTGTGGCCTTCGACGCCGGTGATGAACCAAAAAAACGGACCAATTTTGGTCTTTGCAACCAGAAGGGGCAGCCTATTGAACTGGAATTGCTGGCCTTCAAGGCAATCAGCACCCTGGAAGGATCGCGGCTGGCTGGCGACGAAATTCACCTGAATCCGATTCTGAGCTGCACCGTTAAAAATGCCAACACCGGCAATCTGACCGATAAGAGCAGCCTGACTATCAACGTAGGCGATCTGGTGCTCAAGAACAATACGATTGATAGTAAGTCGGGACAAACGCCCCTTACATTTGGTCTGGCAGGAAAATGGAGCGTAGAGGTTCGTAATTGGGTACTCGATTACAAACAGGGTGGCTTCTACGCAACTGAGGGCGTGGTAAAAACTGGCAAGATCGACGTACCAATCTCGCTGTTTAACCTCCGGGCCGACTTCTTCAAACTCGAAGCCAACAACATACCGAACCTCGATCTGGCAGGCATCGCGAAGGTAAAAATCGGTGGTAAGGCGTTCTTTGGCTACGATGAAGCCACCGGTAACGACATGAAAGGGCACTGGTCGCTGGTGGTAGTGCCCGATGGCAAGAATCAGGCGGGCGTTGTTTCCAGTAACCCCCAGGCGAATCCTAAGCTGCCGGGATTAAACAGTGACCTGGCATTTGAAACCATTTCACTGCTTGATAATGGACAGGACGTGTTCTCGTTCAGTGCCAAAAGCCAGGAGCTGAACTACTACAAGGGCGTGATGACGATCCGGCCTAAAACCATCGAGACCGGAGCCGATTATTTCGCCTTCGATGCGGGCATGTCTACCTCCATTCCGAATGCGCCCAAGGATGTACCGATGCGCCTGACTTATTATAAACCGGGCGGAACCGGGCCGGTTACGCTCAAAACCATTGTAGCCAGCGATTACGTCATCGATACCAAAGGGCAGGTGCAGTTTGTAGCAGGTCAATACAAGGCGGCTGACAATTCTATGAAGACCGCGTTTTACTTCGCCGATGGTGTTATGGCGATTCGGGGTATAGCGAAGGAAACCGGTAAACTGCTATTGGGTAACCCAGCTGATTTACCCACCGACAACGAAAAAGCGGCCGGTGTGATGCTGGTTCATTCGACAGGTGATGCCGGTAAAACCTTTTCAACCTACCTCACCCACGACCGGAACCTCGATCTGACGAAGGAGAGTAACGTGTCGCTCCTGTCGAAAAAACCAGCGCATACCGACTACTATAAACCACTGAAGATCAATCTGGGCAACAAGTCCTTCGGCACCGTTTACTGCGATCAGACCGTTACCAATGGGCAGTGGAATCTGCTTACTTTCTCAGGTATTCCAGCGAATTACACCATGATTCCCGCAACGGAAGAGAATCGGCTGGCCTTTACGAACTATGGCGGCATTACGGCCAGCAATCAGAAAATCAAGGCCGATGGATTAGGTGGTAAAGATGGAATCCCCGGTATAAGTCTGGAGTACGACATGGCAAACAGTCGGTTTACGGGCACTGTTACGCTGCCGCCTGGCTTGCCCCTGCCGCCAACGATGAGTGTTGAGTATGGGGTAGCGCAGATTCGAATTGATGGAAACGGGTTTTATCTGGCCTCGGCGGCTACTGTCCGGGATGTGCCCCTGATCGTTCCGGTGACCATGAAAGCAGGGCTTCTACTGGGTTATTACGACAGCCCGGATATTAAAGATGCCGAACCCGTACTGTTTGGAAATACACACCGTAAATCGTTGCCCTGCGCCTTTCATAAGTCATTCAAAGGGGTGTTTGTCAACGGAGAACTCCCGATTCCCCTCATTGATAACTTCGAGTTCAAGCAAAGTTTTGGCGTGGGCGAAGTCAAAATGGGGCTAAACGCCTATGTCGATGGCTATTCCTACGCCGATTACAATGCCGGGTCGTTCAAATTTGGCTCGGGTCTGGGAGCGGGTGTCCATTTCTACGCTTACGGGCAGGTGCTGAATGTAGCCGCTTCGGGTTCGGTGGATGTGGATGGCTCGCAGGATTTCGGTCTGACCATAACGGGCAACCCGCTAAAGGCACTGAGCGAACCGGTTACTGTATCGGTAAATGCGAACATGCAGTTTTCAGCCAAATTCAACGCCAAGCTCTATGTCGATCTGGGTATCGATTCCTACACAACCAGCGAATCCCTTGGCTTCTGTCTGGGCCTGACTATTCCGAACATATCCTACACGACGGGCGGCTTAGGCAGCATTAACATTGCCACCCCCAAGTTCACCTGCAATTTTAACGCCTGCGACGAAACCAGTTGCCAATCTACCGCCCAGAATCAATGAAAACGTTCATCGCCAAACTCATTAGCCTCCTGCTGTTAAGCTTATCGGCTCAGGCTCAGTACCCGCTGATTCAGGCAGGTCGCTATGGGGTATTTATCCAGGTCGACCGCCTGTTGCATGGCCCTCGCTTTGCGCTGGAACGGCTCGAAGCGGGTACCCGCGACTGGAAACGGATTTATACGAATGAAGATGCGCCCCGTTCGGCGCAGGCACTCAAAAATCGGCTGATCCTGATCGCGCCCAAAAACCCACTGTATGAACTGCCATCCGACACCCTGGCCGCTGTTTTATTCAGTCAGTTTATAGTAGCCCCAACAACCGATTCGCTGGCCACCTATGGGCGGCATCCGCAGATGCTGGAGGCCCTGGGCGTTGGATATCTGGATACGGCGGTCATGGCCGGGCGTCGGTATGATTACCGCATTCAATTAGCGGATGAACCAGCAGGGTCACCTGTTCGTACCACCCGGACAGTAGTGATGCCCGAAATCAGCTCTATGAAGGCGCAGTTGGCCACAACGGCTCGATCGATCCAATCCGAAGCAGAGGGCCGCTCGGTTCGGATCACCTATCAACTCAAAAAAGGAACACCCACTCTGAGCGGTCTACGGGTTATGCGGGCAACCTATGCACAAACAGGTTTTGCCGAAATCGGCGCGGAATGGGGATTTATAAAAGGCCAGAAAGACAGTGTATTTGCCTTTTTCGTCGATCGGAATGCCCGGCAGAAAATGATTTATCAATATATGGTGATCCCCATCGATGTGCTGGGGAATGAAGGCCAGCCATCCGATACATTAACCATAACCAATTTGCGTGACGGTGATGCATTGCCCTTAATTACGGCCTTAAAAACCAGCAGCGAAGAAAAGAATGGGGCAATTCGGCTATCCTGGCGGCTGTCGGCCACCAAAGACCTGCGTTCGGTTGAAATCTGGCGCAGCAATCGCTACGACGATGGCTATGCACGTATCGCGTCGGCCCAGTCTACCGATACGACCTATCTCGACAGTCAGGTTGAACCGGTAGAAAGTTACTACTATCAGATTCGGCCGAACGGTACCTATGGCCAGCTAACGGCCTCGGTGAAGGTGTCGGGGATGGTGAAAGCCTACCGCAAGGCCACGATAGCTCCATCGTTTCTGCGCCTGTCGACCGTGAATGATACGCTGCATTTCACCTGGCAACGGGCCGATTTCGATACGCGGGGCTATTATCTGTATGTTTCTTCTGAGCCGCGTGGCGACATGCAACAGTATTCCCCCCTGATTGAATCGCGAAATTCAGAGATCCATTATGCCGTACCCATCAAAAACCTCCCGATTGGAACGAGCCACCGCTGGGCAATGGCCGCGCTCAATACAAGCTACAACCTCAGCCCCAAAAGTAATGAGGTGTATTCGACTATGCGTTTCCCCGATCGGGTCGCAACTCCGCTCAATCCAGTTGTACTGCGTCAGGAGAAAGGTGTACTGGTGATTTGGGACAATATGAAAGAAATTGATCCGTATATAACCGGCTATGCGGTGTATCGATTGGAGGATCAACAGAAAGAAATACTCCTGCACCGCCAGACGCAGGACGACCAGGCACAGAATGCGTTTGCCGATTCGACGGTTCAGGCCGGACATCATTACATTTACCGGATAAAGGCATTTCGGTCTGACAGTAAAGAAAGTGCCTACAGCACAACCACCGCCGATTATTTCCGCCCTTTACCACCCGTACTGCCCATTCGTGGCATGAAGGTATTTGCCGACGGTAAAGGAGTTCAGGTCGTGTGGGATTCGCCACTAGACCAGACACTGGATAAAATCCTGGTGTATCGTTACACCGATAAAACCGACAAGCCCCGGCTGGTCGGAACGGTGCTGGGCCGTCAAACGGATTTCCTCGATCGTGAGGCTACACCCGGTATTGCCTATTTCTACACACTGGTTGCCGTTCAGTCTGATAAACGAGAAAGTATGCCAACCGATCCGATCGGAGTAGAATGGCGCTAATCAACAAACTCATGAAAAACTACCTCTTCCTGCTGTTCCTGGGGTTAGTGTCTACGCGGATACAAGCCCAGTCCAACGCGCCCTCGAACTTACAGGCATCATCCGTCACATACAATCAGGTCAACCTGACCTGGAACGACAATTCATCCAACGAAATAAAGTTTGAAATTGAACGTCAGGGGTTTACGGGCACATTTTCAAAAATTGGCGAAGCTTCAGCTAATTCGCCTTCCTATCAGGATAAGACCGTAACCAGTCTAAACACCTATAGTTACCGGGTTCGGGCAGTGTTTGTCACGAATTCGTCGGTTTACTCCAATACGCTTACGGTCAATACCACCCAGGAGCCGCCCGGCGTTCCAACTGGCCTCACTGCTGTTCCTCAGAGTAGTAACAGTATTAAATTAACTTGGACTAACGGGTCAGGTAGCGCACCAACCGACTACCGGATTGAACGCGGAACAACCGCCAATGGCACATTTACGATACTACAAACCGTTCCCTACAGCCGTACACCCACCTTCACTGATAACGGCGTTTCGGGCGGCCAACCGTATTGTTACCGGATAAGGTCGCAGATAGGTACCCTGGTGTCCGATTTCACAACGCCCGTCTGCGCTACTCCTCCGTTGGCTCCTACCAATGTCAATAACCTGAAAGCAACAGCGCTCAGTAGCAGTTCCATCAAGCTGACCTGGGATCGGTACGGGAAAGAAAATGCGATCAGTATTGAGCGACGTATGGGGCAGACCGGTAACTGGTCGAAAGTTACGGCGACGACGTCAGATCTGGGCGAATTTACAGATAATGGCCTGAACGGAGGAACCGAATACTGTTATCGAATCGCTGAAGACGGCCACGATTATTCAACTACAGCCTGTGCCACTACCCAGCAGAGTGCACCCAAAGCGCCCGGCCGCCTGACAGCCAGTGCGGTGTCGAGCAACCAGATTGACCTGCAATGGGCCGATTTATCAGATAATGAAACCGGCTTTCAGGTTGAGCGGGCCAGTAGCCCGACGGCATTGTTCAGCAGGATCGCAGACCTTGGAGCGAATACGACAACCTATACGGATCAAAGCTTGCAGGCCAGCACCCCGTATTGCTACCGCGTTCGGGCCGTAAACAACACAGGAGCAAGTGATTTTACGGATGTCCAGTGTGCCACCACGCAGGCCCCACCCGTGGGTACGCCACTGAATTTAGTCGCTACGGCGGCTTCTACTACCCAGATCAATTTGACCTGGACAGGCGTATCGGGAGCAACTACCTATCAGCTCGAACGCAGCCCCAATGGGAACGATAACTGGACAAAAATTGCTGATCCAGTCGGAAACGCGATAAGTTATACTGACACGGGTTTAACCCCCAATACGCGCTATTACTACCGGCTTCGGGCTGTTATTGGGGGAAATACGGGACCATACAGCAACACAGCCAATGCCAGTACGCCCGATGTACCACCGGCCGCTCCGGCCCGACTCACAGCAACCGTGATCTCCTTCAGCCAGATTAATCTGCAATGGGCCGATCTATCGGGCAATGAGTCTGGTTTTCAGCTCGAACGCAGCCCCAATGGAGTAGATTCGTGGACGAAGATTACCGATCTGGGAGCTGATGCAACAAGCTATAGTGATCAGGGGCTCAGCCCCCAAACGCATTATTTTTACCGGGTTCGAGCTGTCAATGCCGCCGGACTGTCACCTTACAGCAACACCGCTGACGCCACGACACCGGTAGGGCCACCGGGTACGCCACAGAATTTAGTCGCTTCGGCAGCTTCCACAACGCAGATCAACCTGACCTGGAATGCGGTCTCTACAGCAGTTAACGTACTGATTGAACGCAGTCTAACGGGTAACGACGGCTGGACCCAGATTGCCAGTGTTTCGGGCGATGCGACGACCTATGAAGACAAGAACCTGACGCAGAATACACGTTATTATTACCGGATTCGCGGTACCAATGTATCGGGCACCGGACCATACAGCACGATCGCCAATGCCAGCACACCCGATTCTCCGCCCGCAGTTCCTGCCCGCCTGACGGTTACGACGTTCTCAACGAACCAGATTAACCTGGCCTGGGCCGACTTATCGACCAACGAAAGCAGCTTCGAGATTGAGCGGGGCACTACTGCGACGGGTACATTTACCAAAATTGCCGATGCACCCACCAATGCGACGACGTATGAAGACAGGAATCTGACAGACAATACGTACTATTGCTATCGGATTCGGGCGAAAAATGCAGCGGGTCCGTCAGCCTATACCGATGCTGCCTGCGCTACTACGCCTTTAGCTCCGCCCGCAACGCCATCCAATCTGGTCGCTCAGGTATCTGATTATGATCAGATTCGGCTGAACTGGAACGCGCCGGGTGCTACCGCCGTGACAGTAAGTATCGAGCGATCCACGAACCCGGCCGGCCCTTTTGTCGAAATTAAACAACAACCCGCTACGCAGACAACCTATACGGACGCTGGCTTGCTGGAGTTTACGACCTACTACTACCGTATTCGGGCAAGTAATCCGGCCGGAAATTCGGGCGCTTCGAACGTTGCGCAGGCACGTATTGAAGAGATTATTATTGCTGTAGAAGATGAGTGGATCACCCAGACACAGGTTTTTGTCGTAGACCGCACGCTGCACATTCAAACCGATTGGCATCAGTCCAGTCAGGCACAGATTCAACTTCACACAATGAATGGCCGCGTCCATCTGACCGATACCCGGCGCGTTACGCCAGCTGCGGCCTGGTCCTATTCGCTGGCCGGGTTACCAACGGGTTTATATGTAATGGCTATTATGGCCGAAGGACGGATTTTTTCCAAACGAATTCTACTCCCATGAAAAAACAGCTTAGCCTACTCCTCGTTCTGGCATGTTTCGGAGGCTGCCGACCGAAATCTGTAATGCCCATCACAAACCAGATTAGTAAAATCTGGAAAGCCAATACGGTTACTGAAGCGAACGTACTTGTTTTTACGCTGGGGACTACAACGAACATCAAACCTGGTTATGGTAATTTTCTGCTTGACCTGAGCCAGCCCGATAAAGCTTCCTTAACCGACGTCGATGGTCGTCTGACAACGGGCACGTGGACCGTTTCAACGGATAACAAACGGCTAATCCTGAACAATCTGACCCCGAAACCGACAAACACGGGCGGGATCATTGAGTATTATATTCTAACGGCTCCGGATGGTTCATCACTAAAACTTGAACGCACTGCCGATAGCCGCAAAACGGGTAACACGGTCAACCAGTACGATCTTATTCCACGATAGAATCAGTTGTCAGCTTCAGTGCATCAGTCTACGAATTAGCATTTGCGATTTACAATTAATAAGGCAAGTTTTGTATTATAAAATTAATACAAGATGATTCAAGTTATTAATCGCGCCCTGGACTTGCTGGAACAAATTGCCAATGACCCTGAACGGCCCAAAGCCTTAGGCGATTTGGCCGACAGCCTCAATCTAAACCACGGAACCTGCGCCAATATTTTGAAGACCCTGGTCGCTCGTGGCTATGTTGAACAGATCGGAACAAAGAAGGGCTATATTCTGGGTTCGCAGTCCTATACGCTAACGGCAAATGAAGCCTATCGCAAAGACCTGCTGGAAGCATCCCGGGAAGAAATGGACGCCCTGACCCAGGCGATTAATGAAAACTGTCTTTTGGCCGTTCTCAAAGAGAATCAACGGATTGCGATTTACAGAACCTTTGCTGAACAGGATTTACAGGTACGCACAACCGACATTAAGCCGATCTACGATTCGGCATCGGGTCGTTTGTTGTTAGCCATGCTTCCCAAAGAAAAAATACAGCGCTTCATCGCCAAATATGGCCTTCCGTCTGACGAATCCTGGCCAGAAGTACAGTCAGAAACACAACTACTCGACTCCCTGGCTCTGATGCGCCGGGAGGAACTGGCCTTGCAAACCATTGCCAACAGGCACGTGATGGGCCTTGCCGTACCGATCTATAAAAATGGATTGGTTGTTGCCAGCCTGAGTATTTATTTGCCCGAGTACCGATATATGGCAATGGACAAGCAAAAACTCATCTCTTCACTTCGGCAATGTGCCAAAAATATACATAAACGACTGAATTAAAATACGTTAACTAAAATTCCAACAAGGGCCCCGGCCCTTATTTTTTTGTCAATGACTCATCCACGACCAACGGCAAGTCATTATTTTTTTATAAAAAGACAGGAAAAATTTGGAGGTAATCGATTTTATAGAGTACAATTGTAATGAAATAAAATTTAATTTTATATTATAAAAATTACTCTCCTAAGCCTCATGAAACAGTATGTCCACAAATGGCTTATTATCTGCCTGACGACCCTCCTGGTCTGCTCAGAAGGCTGGGCACAATCGATCGCCATATCAGGTCAGGTAACAGCAGCGGGTGATAAAGCACCGCTACCCGGCACTACGGTATCACTGAAAGGAACAACCACGGGAACGACCACGGACGCTAGCGGCAACTATCGCATTTCAGTAACAAACAGAGAAAATGCTACGCTGGTCTTCTCGTCGGTTGGTTACCTTGGCCAGGAAATAACGGTGGGTAATCAATCGATCATCAATGTTGACCTTGTCGTCGATTCCCGCCAGCTCGACGAGGTAGTGGTGGTGGGCTATGGCACCGTTAAAAAGTCCGATCTGACGGGTTCACTGGCTCAGGTAAAAGCGAAAGAATTAAATGCATTTCCGGCTACTAACGTCCTTCAGGCACTCTCCGGGCGAGCTACCGGCGTGCAGGTGATCCAGAATAACGGTTCGCCCGGTGGTAGTGTCAGTGTTCGGATTCGGGGCACAAGCTCCATACAGGGCAGTAATGAGCCGCTCTACGTAATCGATGGATTCCCTATTAACGGTAGTAATCCGACTCAGCTAAACAACGCCGATATCGAGAGTATGGAAATCCTCAAAGATGCCAGTGCAACCGCAATTTATGGCTCACGGGGTGCAAATGGCGTGGTTCTGATTACAACCAAACGCGGAAAAGCAGGCCGTACGCAGGTAAGTTACGATGGCAGTTATAGCGTTCAGACGTTGCGCAAAAAACTGGATCTGATGAATGCCAGAGAATTTGCCACTTTCTACAATGAACAGGCTGTCAATGACAAAGTTACAACCTATTTTACGCAGGACCAGATCAACGCCATGGGCAACGGCTACGACTGGCAGGATCTGGTATTCCGGAAAGCACCGATGCAAAACCATTCGCTTAACATCAGTGGGGGCTCCGATAAAACGCAGTTTTCCATTGGGGGCAGCGTGTTTAAGCAGGATGGTATTATTAAAAGCTCCGATTACAACCGGTACTCGCTGCGGGCAAACGTAAACAGTGAAATCAGCCGGAAATTATCGTTCAATTTATCAACAATGCTCACCCGCGTGATCACCAACCAGCAGAATTCGGGAGGAGGAAACCGGGGCGGCACCTTGATCTCGGCCGTTATTACGGCGTATCCAACCCTAACTCCTTACAACGACAATGGCACCTATCGCAATCTTGCCACGGCCTACCCCTGGGGATCGAATGTGTTAACGAACCCGCTGAATTTCCTCAATGAACAAACGGCCCGAACTCTCTCGAACAAGCAACTGGCAAACGCAGCGCTGATTTACAAGCCAATTCCGGCATTATCCATTAAGATTTCGGGGGGTATTGAAAACAACGACGACCGGTCAGATTCGTACACAACGCGCAATTTTGTCAACTCTCAGGGGTCTGCCAGTGTCAGCACGACCCAATTCACGAGTTTGCTGAGCGAAAATACGGTAACGTATAACAAGTCATTCGGTAAACATACGGTATCGGCAGTCGCCGGATTTACGTATCAGGATTTTCTGACGACAACCCTTGGAGCCAGTGGAACGGGCTTTATCAGCGATGCCAGCCAGACCTACGACATCGGGTCAGCCAGTACGCCGGGCATTCCAGCATCGAGCTATTCGAAAGCCTCCCTCCTGTCGTACCTGGGACGGGTCAATTATAATTTTGGCGATCGGTATCTGGCAACGGTTAGTTTCCGGGCCGATGGATCATCGCGGTATAGCGATGGGAACAAGTGGGGCTACTTTCCATCGGGTGCGCTGGCCTGGCGGGTATCCAACGAAGATTTTTTCAAGGACATTCGGTTCATGAGCGACCTTAAACTGCGTGTCGGTTATGGGGCAACGGGTAGTCAGGCCATAAGCCCCTACTCGACACTGAATCAGTTAGGCTCCGGCAAAACAGTTTTCGATGATGCCCTCTACACCTATTACGCCCCCGGTACCCGCCTGCCCGGTAATTTGAAGTGGGAAACCACCGAACAAACCGACATTGGGCTGGATGCGGCTTTTCTGAACAATCGGCTCCGGCTAACGGCTGATTACTACATAAAAAATACCCGCGATTTGCTCAACACCGTACAATTGCCTTCGTCGCTGGGCTTTACCAATACCATTCAGAATGTGGGCAAGATCCAGAACAAGGGGGTTGAACTCGGCCTGGATGGTGACCTGCTGACGGGGCCTTTCCGGTGGTCGGTATCGGGCAATATTTCGTTCAACCGCAACAAAGTCGTCAAGCTCTACGGTGGACAGGATATTCTGGGATCGGCGATCAATACCAGCGCGGTCAACGATTATGTCAATATTCTCCGCGAAGGCCAGCCAGTCGGTCAGTTTTATGGCTACATAGAAGATGGGTATGACGATAAAGGCAAGATCAAATACAAAGATCTGGACGGCGATGGCACCATTTCAGCGAAAGACAAAACTTATATAGGCAATCCAAACCCCAAATTTATTTACGGATTCAACTCGACCATGTCGTATAAGAACTTCGATTTCACCTTCTTTTTTCAGGGATCGCAGGGTAACGACATTTTCAACATCAGCTCAATCGGCATGCTCGATTATGGTTTCGGCCTGAACATGACCAAAGATGTGTATAATAACCACTGGTCGACGACGAATCCGAACCCCAGCGCCAAATACCCGATCATTAGCCGAACGACATCGGTCAATATCTCAAACCGGTTCGTCGAAAATGGATCATACCTGCGCCTGCGTACGGTGCAGCTGGCCTACAACATTCCGTTCCAGAAACTCAATGTAAGCTGGATCAGCAACGCCCAGATTTACGTCAGTGGGCAAAACCTGCTCACCTTCACCAAATACTCGTGGTGGGACCCCGAAATTAATTCGTTGGGAGGGTCAAACTCCATTACGCTGGGTATCGATTTCTATAGTTATCCAACAGCTAAAACCGTTACCGTGGGCATTCGGGCCGGATTTTAAACTAAAGAGCGAAAGAATGAATAAGTGAAAGGGCGAAAATAAAAGCCGCTATGATCCACTCTTTCACTCATTCATTCTTTCGTCCGTTAAAACCACTAAACTCATGAAAAAGAGCCTATTCCTTTTCCCATTTCTTTGCCTGTTTGCCTGTCAGGAGGAACTCATCGAACAACCAAAATCGCTGGCCGTCGAGACCTATTACAATACCGCTGCCGAAGTTGAATCAGCCGTGAACGCTATCTATTCACCGCTACGGAACGACAACTGTCTCGGGGGGCTCTATCCAGCCCAGCTCGAAGCCTACACCGATTATAGCTATGGGCGGGGTAGTTATGGACCGCTTAGTGATTTTCAGGGACTTAACTCAACCAACATTACCCGCGTCGGACAAATATGGGATCTGCTGTATCTGGCCATTCGCAACGCCAATCTGGTAATCAGTAATGCGCCAAAGGGAAAAAGCATCAGTGCGGCCGATATTAGCCGCTACGTGGCCGAAGCCAAATTTCTGCGGGCGTTTACGTACTTCACCCTGGTCAGAAACTGGAGTGGCGTACCGATCCGGACGGAAACCAACATGACCGAACAGAACATCAAACGCAACACGGCCGCCGAAGTTTACGCACTCATCCAGACTGACTTAGCCGACGCCGAAACCAACCTGCCCGACAAGCCTGCCCAAACGGGTCGTCCGTCGAAATGGGCGGCCAAGACGTTGCTGGCCGATGTAAATTTCTATCAGGGAAAATACGCTGAAGCACGCGACAAGGCCGATGAAGTAATTAAATCGGGCAAGTATTCTTTAGTATCGGTAACGGTACCCGATGATTTCAACAAGATTTTTGGGCCTGATGTGATCACAACGACCGAGGAAATCTTCTACCTGAAATTTACCCGTCAAAATGGGCAGGGCTTCAACCTGGTGATGTTTGCGCATCATCCGGGCTCGAAGCTGATGGGTGCTGGTGGCTTCTATGCACACTTTACCGATGCGCAAACCAACAACGTGTACAAAAACTGGGATAACGCCGATTTGCGAAAAAAGGCATTCTGGTATAACTGGGATATTGGGCTGGGCGCCAACAGTTATCTCAACAAGAAATTCATCGACCCGCTGGCTCCAGGCGCATCGGGCGCTGGTAACGACGATCCCGTTTATCGCTATGCCGATATTCTGCTCCTTTATGCCGAAGCAGCCAACCGGGCTGGCAATGGGCCAACTGCCGCGGCCGTAGAAGCGCTCAATCAGGTTCACCGCCGGGCTTTTGGTAAAAATCCAACCGTAACCTCGTCGGTCGATTTCAAATTGACAGACTATACGACCCAGACATTTAATGACCTGGTTTTGCAGGAACGGGGTTACGAAACCCAGTATGAGGCCAAACGCTGGTTCGATCTAAAACGGCTGGGAGCCGACAAGCTCAAGGCCGTTATTAAAGCGGGCGTGGGTAAAGACGTGCTCGATAAAATGCTGCTCTGGCCCATTCCGGTATCCGAATTAAACTATAACATAGCGCTGGATGCGGCTAAAGACCAGAATCCCGGCTATTAACAAACTTGTAATCATAGGTTTAAATAAAATCAGTCAGGCAGTTGGCCATGCAGACTGCCTGATTCCAATCTACTCTCAATTTCATCTGATTATGCGTTGTCTCTCTCTTCTCGTTGTACTTGTCACCCTCCAGACTTTTGGGCAATCAGCCCGTTACGATTCGCTGTGGAACGACCCAGCCGTTGAAGCCCGAATTCGCGAAGGCATTGAAACCAACCGAAAAGGCGATTTCACCCTCGTGGTAACCGACCAGCAGGGAAAGCCCATTCGCAATGCCTCGGTCGAAATCCGCCAGGTAAAGCACGCGTTTTTATTTGGTGCCAATATTTTCATGCTCAATGGCTTCATAACCGCCGAGCAGAACCGCCAGTATGAAGCGGCCTTTAAAACGCTCTTCAACAGTGCCGTAATCCCTTATTACTGGAAACCCCTCGAACCACAGGAGGGCAAAATCCGATTTGCCGCGGGTAGCGAAGAAATCTATCGCAGGCCCCCGCCCGACGTGGTTCTGGATTTTTGCCAGAAGAATGGCCTGACGCCTAAAGGGCATACGCTGGTTTGGGATAACCTGACCTGGAGTTATCCAACCTGGTTTCCCAAAGATACCGCTGCGATGCAACCCCTCATTGATCGGCGTATCAGGCAAATTGCCGAACGCTATGGCCAGTCGATCAAGATCTGGGATGTGGTCAATGAGACGATCATCAACAGCCCCAGGGCTCCTTTGCCAGAAGATTATGCGCTGAAAGCGTTTAAAACGGCCGCGTCGGTCTATCCGAACGATACCCGCCTGATTCTGAACGAAGCCACCCACGTCTGGGAAAATTACCATCGGGAATACAGTCCGTTTTATATGCTCATCGAAAACCTCAAAGCCAAAGGAGCTGATATTCGTGGACTAGGGCTTCAGTTTCATTTTTTCAGCGAACCGCTCTTTGCCAAAACCCTGGCGGGTAATGCCATGACACCCGCTGAACTGTTCCGGACACTGGATCTGTATTCGCGCTTTAAGTTGCCGATCCAAATCTCAGAAATTACGATTCCGACCCTTCCCGCTGGCCCACAGGGTGAACAAATTCAGGCCAGATTAACCCGTAATTATTATCGTTTGTGGTTCAGCTACCCATCCGTCGAGGCCATTTACTGGTGGAATCTGGCCGATGGTTCGGCAGCGCCCGGTGAGGATAAGTGGGGTGGTGGCTTTTTGAAAGAAGATCTTAGCCCCAAACCCGCTTATGTTGTACTCAATGACCTCATCAATAAAGAATGGAAAACGTCGGTCAGCACATCTACCAAAGACAGTAACACATTGTCTTTCAGAGGATTTTACGGCGAATACGTCGCTAAAATTACGGTAGGCAAAAAAGTAATCGAAAAAAACTTCAACCTGATTAAGGGACAGACGAACACCCTTAAACTAGAATTGTAATGAAAATCATTGACTTACGAACCCGCTGCGTTGCCATTCCGCTCAACGCCCAATTACGCCATAATACAGGGGTACATCCTGGTTATTTCCTCCGGACGATTCTTGAAGTCATCACTGACGAAGGCATTGTCGGCCTAGGCGAAGTAGGTGGTGGTGATCAGCGGGGTGCTTTGCAAAAACTGAAGCCACGCATCATCGGCGAAGACCCCTTTCACCTGGAAGTCATCAAGATGAAAGTACTGCGTAGCATTTATTACCTCTCGAACGCCCGGCTCTACGCAGCCATCGAAATGGCGTGTCTCGACATTCAGGGTAAGGTGTTAAATCGGCCGCTGAGTGACTTGCTGGGCGGCCGGGTTCGCGATGAGGTTCCGTTTATTGCCTATCTCTTCTGGCGGTATGACCGACCAGGTGATGGAAAACAGGACGAAACCGCCGAAGACCTGGCCGACTTCTGCGAAGAGCTTCATGAAACGCTGGGCGTAAACGCAATGAAGTTGAAAGCGGGCGTCATGAAACCGAAAGAGGAAGTTCGTGTGCTGGAACTCTGCCGCGACCGGCTGGGTGATGATTTCGGCCTTCGGATCGATCCCAATGGTTTATGGTCAGTCACAACGGCAGTGCAGATGGGTCACCGGATGGAGGATCTGAACATCGAATATTTTGAAGACCCATCCTGGGGTCTGGAAGGCAATGCGTCCGTCCGGAAGCAGGTTCGTATTCCGATTGCAACGAATATGTATCCGGCCAAATTCGATGATCTCGGTCCGGCGATTCGGATGGGAGCCGTCGATATTGTGCTGACCGACATCCATTATTGGGAAGGTCCTCGGGGTGTAAAAGACCTTGTGGCTGTTTGCAACACCTTCAATATGGGCGTTGCCATGCACTCCGGGGCCGAATTTGGTATCGAGCTGGCAGCGATGATTCACACCGCTTCGACCATTCCAACTATGACCTTCGCTGGTGATGCTCACTATCATTACCTCACCGACGACATCATTGAAGGGGGCTTGATGAAGTACGAAAATGGCTGCATCAAAGTCCCAACCGGGCCGGGTCTGGGCGTAACACTCGATGAGGACAAGATGAAACATTACGAAAAGTATTACGAAGAAAAAGGGGATTACTACGCCCGCTTCCACCAGGACCCCTATCGCCCGGACTGGTATCCGACGGTTGGGGGCATGTAGGCGCAGTGCATACTGAATCATGTAAATGAGTACATCGGATGCGGTTGACAGGTAAAATAGCATTAGTAACGGGGGCATCCCGTGGAATCGGAAAAGCCATTGCGCTCCGGTTGGCTGACGAAGGCTGTGAGGTGGTTGTTCATTTTCACGAAAACCGCGAAGAAGCAGAGGCCGTCGGTACTGCGATCCGGCAACGGGGTAGTGTGGCGCATCTGCTGCAAGCTGACTTACTGGATAGTAAGCAGGCCATCCGGCTCGGTCAGCAGGCGTGGGATATAGCCGGGCGGATAGACATTCTGGTCAACAACGCGGGTGTGTCTTACAAAAAACACTTTCTGGATGTCACAGAAGCTGATTTCGAGCAATTCAACACCGTCAATTTTAAAAGCACGACGTTCCTGACCCAGGCCATTGCCCGAAACATGGTGATGCATGATCTGGAAGGTAGTATCTGGACCATTACGTCGGTCAATGGCATCCGGCCCGGTCTTGGTCTAAGCCTTTACGGAGCGACCAAAGGTGCGCTGGAAACCCTGATGAAAGGGGTTGCGATGGAGTTGGCTCCCCACCATATCCGGGTAAACACACTGGCCATTGGTGCTATTCAGACCGATATCAACCGCGCCGTGTGGGAAAACCCGGCCTTACTTCAGGACGTGAATCAGGGGATTCCTGCGGGTCGGCTGGGGCAACCTGACGAGATAGCCGCCATTCTGGTCGATCTGATCACCTCTGGCAGCTACATGACCGGCTCAACGATCACCATTGACGGGGGCTTGTTGCTGATGCGCGGCTACGGCAAACCCGGCCGATATGAAGACTCCTAATCAGGACTTACTATGAAAAAAATTACTCTTTGCCTCCTTAATGTATTAGCGTTAATCAATTCGGTTTCAGCCCAATCGGATACTACCGCCCGGAAACTCTGGCAGCCCTATCGGATCAGCCCACGAACGGGTGCACAGCATATTGATTTGTCGGGTAACGGCTGGGAGTTGTCGTATGCTGACCAACCCGTCAAAGATGTAAAGCAAGCCCGTAAGGATGCCTTCCAGACCACGGTGCCCAATTCGGTGCACTGGTCGTATTACAAAGCGGGGAAGCTGCCTCACCCCTACTATCACAAAAACTCGACGCAATACCGATGGATCGAAGAAAAAGCCTGGTATTACAAAAAGTCCGTCACCATACCAGCCTCTGCCCAGGGATCGCTCCTGTTTCTGTGCTTCGATGGGGTCGATTATTTTTCGAAAGTCTGGGTGAACGATAGTCTTGTGGGTGTTCATGAAGGCATGTTTGGCGGGCCTTCGGTAGAAATCAGTCGCTACGTAAAAGCCGGTCAGGCAAACGACATCACGGTTGAAGTGCGAGCCGGAAACTGGGGCAACAAAGCGCCCGATTACGAAAATTTGCCCAGAAATAGCAACGGTGAATTCGTGACATCGAAACGCACTGGTTTTAATCCACGCGCCAGTGGCCGAGTCATTAAGCCCTGGGTTATTTCGGGCGGTTCGGGTGGCGAAGCTTTTTTTACGGTCGGGATGTGGCAGGGCGTTCGTCTGGAAATCGTTCCGGCGTTTCACCTCGAACGACCTTATCTGATTACCCAATCCGTTACCAGTGGAAAGGCCGACCTACACCTTTCGGCTGAGGTATTTGCCAATGCGCATTCGTTGCAGCAACAATTGCACCCCTGGAACAATACCCAGATTAATCACCCGAATGAGAAGGGAACGATTTTCAAGCCTGTCGGCGAAAAACTAAGCGTTTTGGTCGAATTGATATCCGCAAAAAATACGGTTTTCTCAAAAGAATATCCACTGACCATCTACGAAGGGCGTAACTGGTTCGAACAGGATCTGGCACTTCCAAACCCTAAACTCTGGCAACCCAATGGCCTGGGTGAGCCCAATCTATATACGGTCAGGTTAACCCTAAAACGAACAGGAAAACCAACAGATGCCCTCCAGTTCGACTATGGCATTCGATCCATCGAGCGCGTCGCTACCGCCGGGCCGCGCACTGCCGATCGGTGGGAAAACTGGCAGTGCGTCGTCAATGGGCGAAAGATTTTTGTGAAGGGCATGAACTTCACCCCGCAGGATATTTTGCTCGATTTACCCAAAGAGCGCTACCGCTGGACGCTCGAAGCCGCTAAAAAAATGGGCGTACAACTGATCCGAATCTGGGGCGGTGGCCTGCTCGAATCCGATTATCTCTACGAAATCTGCGATGAACTGGGCATTATGGTCTGGCAGGATTTTCCGATTGGCAATCAGGATACGCCTGATTACCCGCAGGACATTTGGGAAGCGCAGGTAGTGCAGAACATTGTCCGATTGCGCAACCATCCATCGCTGGCGATCTGGTGCGGAGGCAATGAGTTCAATCCGTACTCGTCGGGCAACGCCAAATCCATGGGCATCCTGGAGCGTAATCTTGACATTTTTGACAAATCCGTAGCGACGGCCGCCCGGTTATTCGTTCGAACCACGCCCGACGATGGAGCCATGCATGCTTATCCGGATATGGACCCAACCTGGTATAACCGCAGCTATAAGTTTGAGCCCTGGGTATCTGAAACCGGGATGCACAGTATTCCGGAAGCGAGCCTGTTTTACGAAACCGTTGATAACAAAGAATTTACGGGGCTCGGAAAAATGTGGGAGACCAGTTTTGGGCCAGCTCACCCGGAATTTATTCATCACTTTACGGAATACGGCCCCAGTCGGGTGCCGCGTATGCTGAGTCGGGCATCACACATCAGCGACATGGCCGACCCAACCATCGAATCGATTTCGGAAGCCTCTCAGATTGGGGCTGGCGAATTTTATCAGGTTCTTTCCGAGAAGATGCAGGGCAATTATCCGGTTACCTCGGGACTGATGCCGTGGGTATTCAAACGCCACTGGCCCGTCATTGCCATTCAGATGATGGACTGGTTTGGCAATGCCGGAGCACCGTATTACTTCCTCAAACGTACCTACGAACCTACTCACATCGCCATCGACCTGCCGCGTCTGCTCTGGAAACCCGGCGAACGCATCAGCCTGCCCGTGAAGGTAACGCATGCCTTACCACAGGCTATTCCCGGAACCAGGGTGTCGGTACGCATATTCGATGATACCTTCAATCAACTCTGGCAACAGGAGCGCCCCTTGAACGTAACGGCCGGTACATCGGTGAGCGATCTCAAACTGGATGAATACACCATTCCGGCCAATTACCGCGACCGTTTTTTATTCATTCTGGCCGAACTGCGCGACGCATCGGGCAAGTTACTATCCCGCTCGTTTTATTTCCCGCGCAGCCTTTCCATGCTGGAAGACAATGCGTTTTATCAGAAATACATCAGCGAGCCCATTGCCTGGCCCGCGCTGGACAAAGGCCCCTTTCTAAAGTCAGCCGTTGGCCAAACTACCACAACGCTAACGGTAAGCACACTGGCCAACGCATCGACCGCAAAGGATCAGAGCCACCTCCGGGTTAAAGTGACCAATACCGGTAAAGTCCCCGCGTTTATGACCAACGTTGATATTGTCGGGACTAAACGGGCCATTGTTGCGTCGGACAATTACACCTGGCTGGCGCCCGGCGAAAGTCAGGAATTTACCCTCGACGTGATTTGGCGCGAACCCGAAACACGACCCAAAGCCACACTCTCGGTAGGTGCCTGGAATGCCGCTGTCACAACCGCTAAACTCTCTCTCTAATGGTTGACTCTGCCCCTTCTATTACCCGCAAACCAACCGGCTATCGCTGGGAGTTGCTGCTGCTGCTTTGGCTGGCTTTCTTCCTGAATCAGGCCGACCGGCAGATTTTCAGCGTGGTGTTGCCCCTCATCCGGGACGATCTGGGATTGACCGACGCCGAACTGGGCCTTATCGCTTCGGCATTGGTCTGGACGTATGGCTTACTGGTACCCATAGCCGGTTTCATCGGCGACCGGTTTTCGCGCCGGAATATCCTGGGCTTTTGCCTGTTATTCTGGTCATTTGCCACGCTGATGACGGGTTTCTGTTCAACCGTTTTTCAATTCATTCTGCTACGGGGTGTAGCAACCGGTGGTGGCGAAGCCTTTTATGCGCCGTCGGCCAATGCGTTGCTGGGTGAGACCTATCGGGAGAATCGATCCTTTGCCCTTTCGATTCACCAGACCGCCGTCTACTTCGGCATTATTTTAAGCGGTCTAATTGCGGGGTACATTGGGGAGCGATACGGCTGGCAAAACGCGTTCTATTTGTTCGGCAGCCTCGGCATTGTGTTGGCTGTCGTGTTTTTCAGCCGGATTCCGAAGGACATCACGACGCTCGCAACCCATTCACATCAGCCCTTATTGGCAGAGATCGGCGAAACGGCACGCATTGTGATCCGCAAACCAACGGTCATCATGCTGACGCTGGGTTTTGGCTGTATGGTCTTTGTCAATGTTGGCTATCTGACCTGGATGCCTTCATTTCTGGTCGATAAGTTCGGAATGAGCCTGACCGATGCGGGTTTTTCGGCCTTGTTCTATCATCACCTCGGGGCCTTTCTGGGCGTATTGTCAGGAGCTAAAATAGCCGATCATTACGCAAAAACGAATCCCCGCAGCCGTCTGGTCGTGCAGGCACTGGGCTTATTGCTGGGGGCGCCCTTTATCTACTGGATCAGCATGAGTCAGACCCAGATCATGACCTACATAGCCTTATTTCTGTTCGGCATTTTTCGGGGCTGGTACGATTCCAATATTGTCGCTTCGCTCTATGAAGTGGTTTCTCCGAAAATACGGTCGTCGGCTTACGGTTTGGTATTAGCCTGCGCTTTCCTGATTGGAGCCTCAGCCCCATATCTGCTGGGTGTACTGAAACCCACCCTCGGCCTGACAGCGGGTCTGGCGAGTTTATCGGGGGTTTATGTGCTGGGTAGCCTGTTCATCGGTAGCGGGGCAATCTGGTTTTTCGATAAGGACAGAGAACTCAGTATATGAACAGACGGACTTTTTTAACGAATACAACTCTACTCAGCGGTATGATGATGACCAACTCTACTGACGCGTTATCGCTTCAATCAGATCTGCGCTCAATACCCAATCTGTTGTGTCTCTGGGATTTTTCGGGGAAGCAGCCGTTACGTGCCAGCGGGAAATATGCTTATGGGTTGCAGGAGCCAACCGGTCCGGTTCCGGTTATAAAGGGCGGTGTTCTGTCTGGTTATTCGCTCGACATCAAAGAGCATGAATACCTGACCATTCCCCGCGCCGAGTGCCCCGGCCTGAACATTCGCGGCAAAAACGCACAGGTAACCATGCTGGCCTGGGTAAAACGGCAACCCAAAAGTAACGGCAGCTCCGAATGTGAAGCCATTGCTGGCCTCTGGAACGAAACTCAGAAAAAACGCCAGTACTGCCTGTTTTTAAACATTCGCCTTCATGAAAGTGGCGAACAGGTCTGTGGCCATATTTCGGGTGTAGGCGGCCCAACCCCTGGCGAAAAATGGTGCGTCGATGTGGCCATTGGCCAAACACCCGTTCTGTTCGATGAGTGGACATTTGTGGCCCTGACCTATGATGGGCAGCAGATCAAATCGTATCGCAACGGTACGTTCGACGGACGGGCTAATCGAAATCCGTATGCCTATGCCGAAGGAATTTTCGATGGAGGTGATGATGGGGCTGATTTTACCGTGGGCGCTGTTCATCGATTAGGCAGGATAGGCAACGATTTTGTTGGGCAACTCGGTGGTTTAGCCATTTTCGACCGGGCGCTATCCGATCAGGAAATTCAACAGATTCACCAGCAATATCCCCTCAAAAATCCGGGCCGACTAAGCACGCTGGCTACAGGACTAAACTTCCCCGAAGGCCCGGCCTTTGCGCCCGATGGTAGTCTGTGGGCCGTTGAGTTAAAAGGCGAAAGTCTGGTTCAGTATCACCATGGGAAACTGAAGCGCTTTCGGGTGGGTGGTGGCCCCAACGGTATTGCAATTGATAGGCAGGGGAAAATCTGGTTTTGCGATTCTGCTCAGCGAGCCATTCGCCGTTTCGACCCCAACACAGAAAAAACCGAAACCATCCTCGATCAGATCGACGGCGAGCCGCTCAATAAACCCAACGATTTAGCCTTCGATCCGGCAGGTAATCTGGTCTTTACCTGCCCCGGCGAATCGCGGCAGGAACCAACAGGCTACGTCGCTGTTCGGACGCGCGACGGAACGGCCAAAAAGATCACAACGGGCAAATACTTTCCGAATGGGCTGGCATTCAGTGCTGATGGCAAAACGCTGATTCTGGCTGAAACCTACCGACACCGGCTCTGGAAAGGAGCCTGGAAGGCTGAAACCGGCGACTGGACCGATGCAACCGTATGGGCAACCGTACAGGGACCACAGGGACCAGGCGGGCCAGACGGCATGGCCTTCGGCGAAGAGGGTAACCTCTACGTAGCCGTTTACGGGACTGGCAAAATTCATGTCATCAATAAACACGGTGCTGTTGTCCATCAGATTGATCTGCCGGGTCAGAACCCGACCAACTGTGCGTTCGATCCGTCGGGTCGCCTGGGACTGGTCATTACGGAAGCAGAAAAAGGCCAGTTAGTCGCCTATAAAACACCTTTGAAAGGTAGTCTCAAAATTCAATAAATTGATTAAGAACACACTAAACAACTGGTAGTATGGAAGTTATCACGAATTCGTATCCTATTCGGAAAGTAGAGGTAAATTATGATTGGCAAGAAATTCAGACCCGATACCTCCGATTGTATGCGGGACTCGTATCCGACGCACTCGAACATCTTGGTTATCATCAACAATGCATGGCCAGCGGCATTTACCCGCTCACCAGTGTCATGAAAGTTGCTGGTCCGGCTTTTACCGCCCACGGCATTGCCACGCCCAGCCGCGACGAGAAAGTCCATGATATTCGGCTGGGTATGTTCAAAAGTATGACGCCGGGCATTGTGCAGATACGGGATACGCAGGGAGATCTGTCATGTGGGCATTTTGGTGAAATCTCGGCTACGGCCGCGGCCGCTCATGGATGCGTGGGAGCCGTAATAGACGGATCAACCCGCGACTCTAACTACCTGATCGACATGAACTTCCCTACATTCTGCCGGTTTCGCAATCCCGTCGAAGCATTCGGCCGATTCATGGTCGTTGATTACCAGATTCCGATTTTCGTAAAAGGGATGGACGGCTTATTGAAAGTAAATCCGGGCGACTATATTTTCGGTGATAACGATGGGGTTGTCGTGGTACCTCAGGAACTGACGATACAAGTGCTGGAACTGGCCGAAGAATGGTTTGCCAGCGAATCGCAGAGCCGTCAGGCTATGGCCACCGGACGAGATCCATTTGATGTCTATAAAGAGTTTGGCCGTTTTTAACGATAATAGTTTTTCGTTCGGCCCTTGCGACTAAACCCCGTGCCACGGTTTTGAACCGTGGCACGGGGTTTAGTCGCAAGGGCCGAACGACGGGCCAATAGAATTGGCGTTAGTTTTCGACATCCGCCAGCACGTAAGCCGATGTTTTCCGTTCCTTTTTCACCGTTGACCAGGCCGTTTTTCGCAACTGCTTCGCAAAATCGGGCGCAATTCCATCAGGACAAAAGGTCAGTTTAACCGGCGATTCGTCAAATAGGAAACCGTACCAAACCAGGGCGCCCAGATAGCAACCTGCGTCATTGGCATGGTGGGAATCAAAAGCCAGTTTGTCTTTATCCCAGCGGTAGCCCATATGCAAGGAATGAGTCTGATCGGGAAGGGCGGGCGATTGCGGCTGACGATACTTAAACGTATTGTCTTTTTGGTAAGCCCATTTAGCCGTCGAATTGATCCGCCAGAACGCGTCGCCATTCGGAATGATCGGAATGCCTAATTCGTTGGCAATGGTGTGGTAAGCCGCTCTCGACTTCTCCCACATTTGCTCCGCACTCCGGGCAGAATCTCTGGCTGCGATTTGGCTAAAATCTTTTGAATCAGTCCGATACGCCCAGGTCTGATGGAAAACAACAGTAGCATTAGGCTGTAATTTTTTGACGTAATCATACAGCTTTCGCGCGTAGGGCCGATACGTTTCCACATCACCGGAAAGGATGGAAGCCTGCTGAATGGTAACGACATCCCAGACTCCTTCTGACAACAGCATCTTCAGGGATTTTCCTCCATATGGTTTGCCTTTGGGGTCATCCGGATTCTGTTCGGCGGCTTCTACATGATCCCAGTGCCTTTGCAGCGAACTACCCCCAATTTCGGCACGTCCAATGACGAGATCATGCCCCCCCTCTTTGCTTAACTGGGGCAGGTATTTTGTTGCATTCTGCGAAAAACTATTTCCGATAAGAAATAAGCGTACTGGGTGCTTTCCACTGTTGCCAGCCGATGATGTCGGCTGCGAAAAGGCCGCTTCAACCGTAAAAAGCAGGAAGAAAAGTAGTACTCGTTTCTGTCTAACGTATCTGAGATAAATCATTTTTAAAGACGGCTGACGTAAAGTTTCAGTATACCTAAATAAATGCGCAGAAAGCTATTTTCTCCCCATTACAACCAAAAACGTTTTAAAATACTGATTTATGTAGATGTTTCCAGACTTCACTATCGCCGACTAATTGTTAGCCAATAAAGCGGAAAGCAACCGATTACTGATGGACGGGAGTCCACTATAATTCAGCACATTTGAGTAAATATTTCATTCCGGCCGGATTATTGTCGATTGTTTCGAATACGCGCTGAATCTCGTCCAGGGGCGAAATTTGTGTAACAAGCTGATCGAGGGGTAATTTTCCGGATGCAGCCAGCTCAATCGCTTCGTCGAAATCTTCCGGTTCGTAGACGCGTGCTCCGATGAGTTGCAATTCCCGCCAGAAAAAGCGAAACAGATCGATCGTTTTCGGTTCACTATGAATCGCTACCATCACGATTCGCCCGCGCGCCCGAACCAGTTGTGTCATGGTTTGTACGCCAGCGGCCACGCCCGATACCTCAAAGACAACATCAGCCATTGCCCCATTGGTGAACGTTTCTACTTTCTTCGTCAGATCATCGTCCAGCGGATTAACTGCCGGAATAGCCAACGACCGGCACAACGCCAGACGGGTTGGGTTTGGCTCTGAAATCAGGATATTGGCTCCTCTATTTCGGGCCACCAGCGCAATTAGAAGACCAATTGGCCCGCCACCAATAATGATCGCATTTTCGCCGGATTTTAACTGGCTCATCCGAACATCATGACAGGCTACGGCCAGCGGTTCGGCAAGTGCTCCCAGTTGCAGCGATAAATTATCGGGCAACCGGTGAAGTGTATACGCAGGAACATTCCAATATGCCTGCATCCCACCCGACGTATCGATACCAATAAATTTCAGGTTCTTGCCGATGTGTCGCTGCCCATTGTCAGACGGGTCTTCGATGCCCGGCTGCAAAGGCCGAACCGCCACCCGATCACCAACCTTCCAGCCAGTGACCCCCGCTCCGATCTCCGCAATCTCACCCGAAACCTCATGCCCAATAACCTGAGGCATTCGTACCCGCTGGTCCATTTTGCCATGATAGATATGGACATCCGTTCCGCAAACGCCACAGTAAGCGACCTTCAGCCGAACCATACCTGGATAAAGTGGCTCGGGGGTCGTTTCCTTTACGACAAATTGTTGATTTCCGGTGTAATAAGCCGCTTTCATACGAGTAAGAGTTAATAGGATTGAATCGGTAACGGGCGTTCCAGAATTTGAAGCATGTTTCCGTCTGGGTCAAAAAAATTACGAACACGACCTCCGCCAATGGCATTCGTTAGCTCACCACCCCAGACAATGTGATGTTCATTTAAATGGGCAATGGCGCTGTCAATATTGGTTACCCGCAACGCCACATGCGACCAGCCGGGTGTCCAGGTCGTGCGCTCAGGACGGGCCGTTTGGTCTTTGGGCATAATTTCCAGAAGCGTCTGGTCGGGGGCTAAAAGCATCCAGACTGGCTTTTGATGACGAAACCAGCGTTGGTAGCCCAATACACGGCAATACCAATCGGCCAATGCCTCTACATCATTGGCGGCCACGGCAGGATGGTCTACACCCAGGAATAAGGAATCGGTCATAAGTTGGTGGTTAATTCGCAGTCTCTGATTAAATAGGTGGTTCCATTACTTTTCAGGGTGAGCGATAAGGCGTCGTCATACGTACCGGACAGATGAATGGTTAGGCCGGGCTTACTAATTTCTAAGGCTTGTTCCGTTTTCGTCACCGTCCAGTCATCGATAGTGGCCACATCATCTGCCACAATAACATGCAGGCTACTGACAGACGTTGCCTTTTGCGCAGCAGTATGGCGAAACAGCAACCCGCTTCCGGATCGTCCCTCTCCCGGCTGGGCTGGTTCGGGATGGTAGGCATCATGCAGATAGGCATACACGGGGGCCGCCAGAGTTGCTTCGCCCATATGCCACAGCTTCAAACCGGCCTGATGGCGGCCGATCGTCAGGGTATTGCCTTCGATCTGACTGACCGATTGACCATCCCGGTTATTGATCAGCCAGTTCCAGACGGTGCGGACGGGAGTGCTTGCCCGAATTCGGTCAAACACCAGCGTAACGTGTTCGCCCACCTGAATCCAGCTCCTCGTAAACTCCTGAATGGGTTTTCCGTAAGAATCGGCTACTTCCGAGATAACCAGCGATACCTCCCCTTCCCGCTGAACAGTCACCAAACGGCCTCCCCGTTCCACCGGCATGCCCAACGTTCCATCGGCATGAATGACTCGCCGGGACAATACATTTCGTTGTTCCAGCAGTTTGGTTTTTGCCAGATCTTCCTGCAAGCCCAATGTATCCTGTTCGATCAGAAACGTACAGGTGTTATGGGTCTGGCTGGCACTCTCCAGGCCATGAATCAGATTTCGGTAACAGCTATGGCCCGGATCGACCAGCAGACGTTCCTGATTGTAAGTCAGTACAAAGCTGTTTAAATCGCCCTGCAGGTGACCAGGTGCATATACGCCATCGTTATTACCAGCCTGAATGGCCAGCACTGATTTCCCATCCCAGGCATCCCGCACGAAGGTGTTGCCATTTGAATAGCTAACCGTCAGCGGCAACTTAGCCACTGAAGGAGAAAGTGGGGCACAGGCTTTTGCCAGCAAGGGCAGCGTCAGGAAACCCCAGTCGTTGAGCATACCAAATGTTGCCAGATCATGCGGTCCCTGCGTTGGGGCAGGTTCGTAATATTTCCGGAATAACCAGCGGGCAAGTCCAGCTTGTGCCGGCTCGTCATATCGGGCAGCAATATGCAGCAGCAGGTCGCCGGAAGGCCGAAACAAAGCCGCTGAATCATTGAAGTTTACGGCTCTGGCCCTTGGTTCTTCCCCCCAAAAGTATCCTGAAGCGGAGGCTTCGCTCCGGTTAGCCATTGGTTTCCGATACAGCATGCTTTGAGCCGTCCAGGCCATACCCCGCCCGTAGGCATCAATAGTCAGTTGCCGGGCATAGGCCGGATAGTTCCGAATCAGCGATTCATAGGTCAACATCAGGGCGTTGGCCAGGTAGTTTCCATACTGCAATGACTCGCCGTATGAACCATCGGGTTGAAAAGCCTGCGCCATTCGGGCCACTTCGGGCGTAAACTCCGCAATCAATTCGTCATTATCCAGAGCTGCCGATGCAACGACCGCTCCAGACGCCATAATACCCCGCCAATTGCCCAGATGGCTATTTTTCCGAAGCCAGCGACGGCATAATATCACGCCTTTTTCGTAGATATTCTCGCGAAGTTCGGCTTGTTCGCTGACCGTAAAAATGTCAGGAGCCAGGCTTACGACGGCTGACATACCCCAGCAAATGTGCGCTGTTTCCAGATGCCCCGTAAATGGTTCAGTATGATCCCGAAACCACGGCCCAACCCAGTCGGAGGTAGGTAGGCGGGCCATGTGCAGCGTCGTATTCCGAAGCCAGGTCGCCACTGTATCGGTTGGTTCAAGGGCATACTGCATCGCGGCATCCGACAAGTGTTCCGCACACGGATACCACCATCCCAAAACGGGATTTTCAGCCTGCAAACCAGTTGTGCGCAATCGCTCGGTAACCCGCAACCGCAGGGCCTCTCGAAAGGCGAGCAACACCGGGTCCTGGCTCGTTATGATAACCGCTTTTTCGGCATCCGTCAGGAACAGGCTTGATGTTTCAACGGCCTCCATCAGAAATAGCCGCCATTTTTGACCACATCCGTTGGCTTCATGCCGCTCTCGACCATTTCTTTGATGCCTGCTTCTTTAAAGACGATCTTTTCGGCCGCGACCAGCACATCGTAGGCGATGGCCTGCGGAATCGCGATAGCTCCGTCAATATCCCCAAATATCCAGTCGCCGGGCTGAATGATCACTTCGCCGATCTGGATGGGTTTCTGATAGTAATACATCCGGAACCGACCGAGCATCCCCGTACTTGTTTTGTATTTATAGAACACCGGAAAATCCAGATCCACAATCGCCTGTGTATCCCGAATGCCGTTGACCAGTGCTCCACGACAACCCGCCCGAACGGCGGCCATCGTCATCACTTCACCCCATTGCGAGGTTACGGTGTCGCCCGTACAATCCCAAACGACAACTGAATTTTCATGCAGATCTTCGAGCATTTGTGCCCGCATTTCAAATTCACCATCGGTCGTAATATCAGGGCCGCCCTTAACCGTGAAAGCCATACCCGCCATTTTCATTTTCTCCCGAAGGGGAGCATAACAGGATGGCAGGCTGGCAGAATGCATCTTGTAGTTGAACCGCAATACGTCGTTCACGGCTCCGGTGTAGAGTTGCAAATAGCGTTCCCGCATTTCCGATACTGGAATGGGGAAAGGCGGAGTGGGAAGTTGCCTGTCTATGTGGTGTTTTCCGTTCGAGTTCATTATTGTGCCAGAAATTTCATGTTATCAAAATTGATTTCCCGAATGATGATGTACTCCGGTTGGTTGAGCACAAATACAATGACGCGAGCCACGTCCTCAACCTTCAGAAACTTCTCGCGGGCCACTTTCCGGTCGCCCCAGTAGTTGCTGTCTGTTGGACCCGGATTCACGTCAGTGACCCGAATCCCCTCTTTCAATACCTGATCGGCTAAGCCACTGCTCAATCCGCGCGCGCCGAATTTTGACGCGCAATAGACGGGAGCCGTGGGGTTAGTGCGTTGGCCGCCCATAGAAATGACCGTTACAATATGGCCGGTCTGGCGCGGTTTCATCAGCTTAAGGGCTTCCCGATTACACAGAAAAACGCCCCGCACATTGATGTTCATCATTTGCTCAAAAGCATCCAGTTCCGCTACCGACAGATCTGGCGTTGTGAGGCCAATACCCGCGTTGTTAATCAGCACATCGACGGTTCCGAAGGCAGCTATGCAAGCCGCAAAGCCTGCCTGCACGTCGGCTTCCTGGCTAACATCGCCCCGAAATGACCGCAGGTTTTCATGGCTGATTTCGTCGGCCAGTTGATGGGTCCGGCTAAAGTCAAACACCTTCGCCCCCTCTTCGAGCAGCGCCAGAGCCGTCGCTTTACCAATGCCCCCCGATGCGCCGGTTATGAAAATAATTTTATCCTGAAGGTTGTTCATAGCTGGATTTTAGTTTTCAATAATTTGCTTGGTTTTGTTGAATTCAACGGGTTCAGAAACGGGTGGCATTTTCCGGGTTCGATACCACATTAATCCAGAAAGTAAAAGGCAAAGAAGTCCGGCACCTAAAGCCACCCGGCCACTGGTTTCATCAATGGAGGGCAAGCTCATCACCATGAATAATGCCCCCGTCACAACCAGTGCCACCGCATACAATCGATTCATAATCTGCATGAATACGGGATTTTCGGCGGGTTTCTCGGCTTCGGTTAATGGCGTACTTAACCGCCGGAAGAATGTTTCGACCCGTTGACGGTACCCTTCTGTTGGGGAGATCAGCGCCCCCGAAAGCAGGAAAACGAGCACACAGGCAATGATTTCAATAAGGGTCGCCCACTCCCACGATACCTGGGGCATGGTGTTTAAAATCAGGCCCAAACCCATGCCAACCAGCAACGTAGCCAAAGCCCCCCAGGGTTGCGGGCGCTTCAGAACAATCCCCAGCACCAGCGGTAGCGTCATTGGAATGGCAAACAGCCCGGTAAACAGTTTATTGGCTTCAAAGGCCCCGCCAAAACCGCCTACATACAACGCCCCGATCGTTACCAGTGCACCCAATACCAGGGTCATCAACCGACCCACCCAAAGCATTTCTTTGTCGGCCGCATTCGCGTTAAACAGTCGCTGGTAAATATCGCGGGTCAAAACGCCCGCCGTTACGTTGTATTCGCCACTCAGCACAGACATCGTAGCCGCAAACATGGCCGCCACCATCAAGCCCATAATCCCTTCCGGCAACAGCTTCAGACAAACGCTAACGTAAGCCATTTCCGGGTTTTCCAGATTGGGGATCAGGGCTTTGGCGGCAATGGATGGGAATAGAAAAATGATTGGAAACAAAAAGAAGAAAACAGCGGTCAACAGGCCTTGTTTCTGGCTCGCGCGCTCATCGCGAACGCTGTAAAAGCGCTGGATAAACGTCCAGTTGCCGCTGTATTTGACCAGAATCATCAGATAATACACCATCAGATACAGCGGCATGCCTTTCGGTCCGTTGAACCAGGTAAAGTGCTCGGGAATGGTCGCGATCATCCGGGGTAATCCACCAGCGGCCTGAATGGTTAGCGGCACCAGAATCAGTGTAGCAACGATCAGGATAATGAACTGAACCACATCGGTAACCACAACCGCCCATAAACCACCTACTACGGTGTATAAAGCGACAATAATTCCACAGGCCAGAATGGAGGCTTCCAGCGAAAGACCCGTTGCGGCTTTTACGAACAGACCGAGCGCATACAACCGCACCATGTTGTCCAGAATTTTGAAGAGTACGCCCATCCAGGAAAACGTCTGGCGTACCGGCGCGTTGAAACGGGTTTCCAGAAATTCCATGGGGGTCATAATGCCCGCCCGGCGCCAGCGTTTGGCAAAAATGGCTACACCCAGCAGTGCAGGCAGCACCGTACTCCAGATGAGGGTTAAGGCGACAAAACCGTGCTGGTACGCAATGCCGGCATAGGCGACGAAGATGAACGTACTGAACTTGGTCATAAAGTTGCTGATCGCTCCCGACACCCATGGGATGGCATTGCCCCCTTTGAAATAATCGCCGATATTCTTGACAAACTTGCCCAGAAACAGCCCGATGCCCGCCATCAGCAGCATATAAATGGCAATGGCCCAGTAGTCTAATTGTTGAAGGGTTTGCACGAGTCAGTTGAGTTTAATTTTTCACAAAAACTGGAATATCAGTGGATGGCCGACTGTTGGTAATCAGTTGATTTCTGGTATTTACCATCCGAATCAACGCCGGGGTTTTCGTACTGCTTTGCGCGGTAAAATGGTCAATTACAACCTGGTCGGCATCATCAAATACCATGGCAGGGCGCTGGTCCTCTCTGGCAAATCGCAATTGAACCTGATCGAACGTAATGTTTTTGACGTGACGAACGTAAAATCCGTAAGCGGGTAAAATCGGGCCAAACATCGTGCCGACCGGATAGGCATCTGTTTTTTCAGGTACAGGACTGGTTGATTCTGTTTCGCTGATGCCCCCATCAAAATTTAAATTGATATTGCGTAACAACAGATTTTCCAGTGGATAGTCAGCAAGACCGGTGATGGAGCAGCCAGTAGATGAAATCCGGGTTCCCTGAATATTTTCGATGACAATATCCCGTAGGCCGGGTTTATTGATCACCTTGTTTTTACCGTACAGCTTGTTTCGGGTATTTAGCCGGATAAACAGCGCTACCCGTTTTATATTCCGTAAGGTGATATTCGAGATGTTGACCCGTTCAATCTGGGCGCCATCCGCAGTCATAATACCGATACCCTCCCCGCGCGTGTCGAACACCGTACAGTTCTGGATCGTGATGTCCTCAAACCGACCGGCGGTTTCCGTCCCGATTTTTATACCGGATGCGTTGGCGCTCACCACGCAATTGGTAATAGTAATATCCCGACTGGCCCGGTCTGGCGAAAAACTCTTGATGCAAATGGCATCGTCACCGCTGTTAATGTAGCAATTTGACACACGAACAAGCTCACAATCAATCAGATCCAGACCATCGTTATTGCGATGACGAGCTGTTGTTTCCCGAGGCTTTTCAATGTCTTTATTTTCCCGGCTATCGACCGTAATACCATCAATAACCAGATTCTTACACGCCTGATACGTCTGAACCCAGGACGCTGAATTTTGCAGCGTTATATGGTTGATGTGCACATTCTCGCAGCCCCGCAAATGAATGATCCGCGGACGGTACTTAAATGACGGTCTGAGGTAAGGATCGTTAAGCCCTCGTTTGTCGATCTCGCTTCCTCGCCCATCAATGGTGCCCCGCCCTTCAATCGTTACGTTCCGGGCATTTTCAGCGTAAATAAAGGCCTTGCTCGTGAGTGGATCTTCATCGTAGGTAGGATACTCCGATGCCTGATCCGGATAATCGGCAGCCCGATCACTGCCGAGTAACGTGGCTCCGGCTTCAACTTCCAGCGTTACGTGACTTTTCAGATAAATTGTCCCGGACAAAAACGTACCGTTGTGCAAATAGACTTTCCCACCACCCGCTCCGTGGCATCGATCAATGGCCGTTTGTATCGCTTTGGTATCCATCGTTTTACCATCCCCCTTCGCTCCAAAGGCAAATACATCCCAAACGCCGGTGTTTTTTTGGGCGAAGACACTGGTTATCAAAAGCAGCCAGGCGAAAAGAATAGTGAGCAAGCGATTCATTTTAGTCGATTTGGATTTACTCTTGGTGTGTTCGGGCTTCATTGAACGCAGATTTTTATGATGGTTATGATTCTAGTATTAGGACTTTCGCCTGGAGCCATGCCACGGTTAGTATGAACGGCATTAGTAACCGTGGCATGGCTCCAGGCGAAAGCCCTAAGTATGTCGGGCAGAAAAATCATAACCAGCTTAGTAATCAGCACCTTATTGCGATCATACCACTTTACTCTTTTCCATAATCAGCATCGGATAATCGTGTAGCGGCAGTTGACGAAAAATCTGGGCTTCGGCACCAACCCGCCATTTGTCGTCGTCGAACATCTTTTGCTGGTCTGATAATTCAAGAATTTCGCCGGATAGCAAATCGATTAGCACAGGCTCTGCAAAGCCACGGGCCTCCCAGTCCCAGAGAAATAGATGAACGCTGTCGGCCGGTGGATTATCGGATGCCTTTTGATCTGACCAGTAGGCAAGAACAGGACCATTATCGGTGTTCAGTGTGGCCGTACAGATACCCTCAAGGCTCTTTTTTGTCCCATTCCCAAACGCCTGATACTCCTTCTCAGTGGCAGGTTCCTTCCCGGCCAGCGCGTGAACAATAGCGCTACGCGTATGCACATCGCCATGAACCAGACTACCCAGATGTTGCAGAGCCTTGTAAGCGATCTTGGGTTTTATTTCGGGTTTCTGCCGCAGGATGCCTTTGTAATTCCTATTGCCGGACCCTTTCGGATAATCATGCAGATCGACGATCAGAAACCACAACGTCATTGGCAGATTCAGCGAACAATCAGTCAGCAACCGACGCAGCATGACTTTGGCCTGAATGGTTTCTGTCCACGGGCCTTCACCCGAAAAACCAGTGCTGTTCGGATCAGACGGAAATCCATTTTCGCCCTGCCAGATTTTGATTTTCGGGTTATAACGATCAATCAGTTGCCGCAGTCCTTTCGTACGTTCGGTGTAGGCTTCGGGGAGGGTCGTATATGGGTGGAAAGAAAAAATATCAATCAAATCCCCTAATCCCTCTTTAAACAATTCCTGAATGTATAGAATTGGCATTCGCGAAACCACGCCCCCCACGATGAGCGCATCGGGATTGTTTTTCCGGATTAACGGAGCGGTTTCCCGCACCAGCTGAACGTATTTTTTAGGGTCCGGCTTATCCGGTTTCCAGAAGCCAGACAGATTAGGTTCGTTCCAGATTTCGTAGTGCTGAACCTTACCTTTGTAGCGTTTGGCTACGGCCGTTACGAATTTCTGCCAGGCGTCATTAGCCACCGGATTACTCATTGATGGATAAAAGCCTACCTCTCCTTCCTGATAATTTGTATTGCCGTATCCAACATTGAAAAAAGGCTTTACGCCCCGGCTCACCAGCCCATCCACGCTTTCGTCCAGCCAGGCCCAGTCGTATTTTCCTTTTTGCCGTTCGACCCGCGCCCAGCCCGTTTGCAACCGCCCCCACTTTACGGGCAGGTTATCAATCCAGGGATACACTTCTTTGGGTTTCCACAAGTCGCGGTCGAGCGTTTCGCACCCAATGCCGAAGGGCGAACTTTTGATTTCAGTCGGCTTTTTCATGCGTACTGAACCAATTTTTTTCAACTCAATAGGGGGCGAAACGATCGGTACGGGCAAATCCGGTTCCAAAGGGTTCAGCGAAGCCGATAGTGGTAGTATCGACAGGGTTTTCAGGAAGTTTCGGCGATTGTTTTCCATAGTTGATTAATAGCTGGCCAGCGGCTCATTGAAAACGTTACAGACGTGCAGCGAATGGCTGTTGAAATGATAAGGCCCTTCATAACCTGTATCGCCAAGTAAATGACTGACCAGGGCAATCGAGAGTGGGTAGAACCAGGAGCCGAGCATGATGTGTGTTCGGTTGGGGTCTTCATCGCGGAGTTCGGCATTGGCGGTTGTTTCGCCTTCTTTCCAAATCCAGTGTGGGCGCGGCACCCAATCGGTGGGTTGGCTATCCCGGCGGTGCAGCAACCAACCCACGCCATCAGCGCTTTCGTGCTGAAGGGCATGAGCCAGATACCGGCGGCAGGCTTTCTCTACATCCTCCCGACGGTAATCGGTCAGGGTGGCCAGATTAGCTAATTGATAGGCTCCATCGAAGTCGGGGCAATCGGAACCACCGGGCCAGAATGAGCCATCGGCTAACTGACAGGCCAGCGTAGAGTCAATAGACCGCTCCAGGTGGCGGAGGGGCCAGCCTAACGCAAAATAGATGGGGACAACGTGAATTGTACCGAAAAGTCCATTGGGTAAATCAGCCCCGAATTGTGTACCCCAGAAACCCGTTTTGGCATCCTGCAATTCTTCCAGGGCCGGATAAATAGTCTTTTCCATCAGGGCGTCTACTTCAGATGCCCCAAACCAGTCCCGCAGGGCGAACAGGGCCGTAGCTGCCGCCAGCACCTGATTACCAGCCGACCATGCATTGCGCCAGTCGTAATGTTTCACCCAACGATAGAGCTGGTCGGCATGAAGCAGTGGCTCCAGAAAACGCAGTTCACGTTCGGGTCGGCGGTTGAGCATTCGTAATGCCCAGATGTTTCCCCGTGTGTAATGCCAGACAGGCTCCAGTTCGTCGATCGTGCGGATGCGCCCAAACTCCGAGGATTTTCCAGAAAAATAACCCTGCTCGGTTTGTCGACGCTGGAACTGTTCGGCCCAGATATCCAGATCAGCCGCCGGGCGATTTTGCAGTTCGCCAAATAGATCCAGAACGTGGGCAGCATGATAGGAACCGTAAAAACTCTCTCCTTCGCCCGGTTCTTTGCGATAAACGCCCGGCTTATCGCCAATTTTCATGGCGTCTACAAAGTTCAGCGATGTCTGTTTAATGCGTTGATAACCGATAGTTTCCATTGACTTATCGTTTGTGCGTTGGGTATAATTTGTTTCCGTCTTTGTCTTTATTTTTTTTCCTACGGCTCGTTCAGGATCGGTTTAGAAAGCCGCGATTACGTAGCCAGATTTCGAGCTGGCTCATCCACGAATCGGTTATTTCGGGTTTGATACCAAAGCCGTGGCCGCCTTTTTCGTACAGGTGTAATTCGGCCAGTACGCCCACCTTTTTCAGTCTCTGATAAAACTGGATGCTGTTGGCAAACGATACTGTAGGATCATCGCCCGCATGCACCAGAAATGTGGGCGGTGTTGTGGCCGTAACCTGCTCATCGGGCGAATAATCAGCCAGTTGTTGCTCTGTCGGATGCTCACCCAGTAGGTTTTTCACCGAACCCTGGTGAGCTATTCCCGGCCGAAAACTGATAACGGGCCAGGCCAGCACCAGAAAGTCGGGGCGTAATCCGGTTGTGTCTTTTCCGGGTTCGAATGCCTTCGTGAAATGGGTTGCCGCCATAGCCGCCAGATGGCCACCCGCCGAAGAACCCCACAAACCGATTCGATCCGGACGTATTCCCCACTCGGCCGCCCGTTGTCGAACCGACCGGAACGCTTGCTGGGCATCCTGCATACCACCTGTTGTCTGATCCTGCATCAGCCCATCGGCGGGTAGCCGATACACCAGCACGAACGCAGTGACGCCCCACTGGTTCAGTCGTTGGGCAATGAACCGGACGTTTTCGATATTCAGATTTTTATAGCCTCCACCCGGACAGATAATCAGGCCGGTTCCATTCGGGACCGCCGGGCGAAATACCAGAAGTCTCGGAATAATGATCGTCGATAAGGCGGTTAATTTTCCCGATGCGTCATACGTACGGCGCTCCGGCAACGAACTGGCTACAGCATTTGGAACGCCATTGGGATATAAGGGCACTTCCAGCTCTGGCTGAGCCAGAACAGACTGACCTAGCAGGAAGTTAGTCATCATCAGACCGATCATCGGTGCCCATTTTGTGCTCATCGTCTCGCGTTATTGATTGGCTGAAAGCGTTATGATCGATCGGTCGGCAATCAGGATGGGCGAATCATACAGCGGAATTTGTCGAAACAGATGTTCTTTCTGGAGCCAATTTTCCTTCGGAATTTCATATACGGCCCCGGCGATCAAATCGACCCAGACCGGGTTTTTAAACCGGGCATTGGCAAATGTAAAATCACACAGAATCTGGTCGTTGTTATCGGAAGGGACATTATCTTTTAGCCAGACCGTTACGGCCTGAAGCTGGCTGGATTTATCCGCATAGGCATACAACGACAGCGTGTTGGCATCTGTTTTTTTTGCCGAATAAGGATAGGTATCCAGACGCTCCAGGCGGTCGTCAAACACCGAAATCAGGTTCTGAAAAGCATAATAGGCTGGTTTGGCATACGCTACGGTCTGATCTTCATTCGCTTTCAATAATCCCTTATGATTCCACTCCTGGGTGGTTTTGGCATCCATGATGGTAAAGCAGCACGACTCTTTATCATGCCCCAGATCGGTCAACAATCGGCGAAGAATGTGCTTCGATTGTGTTAGTTCTGTCCAGGGGTATTTGTTCAGTGCGAAATTGTTGCTCCACTCCGACGGACAGCCTGCTTCGCCCTGACGAATCCGAATTTTACTGTTGTATTTGGCAACCACTTTTTCCAGTTCTTCCTCTGCCGAACGGTTATCGGGATTCGGAATATGCCGGTGATGGGTGATTTCGTCGATCAAGCCAAGTTTGCCTTTCTCCTGAATGAGTTTCAAGGCACTGTCGGCAAATTTGTAATCGACACCACTTCCCAACGCAAAGGCAATGATCCGGGCTTCCGGCTGGACCGATTTAATAGTTTCGGCACTGGTAATGAAGAAGTTCACATAATCGGGAATAGAAATTTTATAATTCGGCTCATTCCAGATTTCCCATTCGGTTACCTTATCGCCATAGCGCGCAACAATGGCCGACACGTATTTTTTCCAGCCTTCCAGCGCTTCGCCCGAATAGGGAAGAGCCGCATTCAAGGTTGTACCGCCACCACCCGAATAAACAGGATTACCGTATGACAGGTTGACCCAGGGAGTGACTCCCTGTTTCTTCATATCAACAATAATCTCATCCAGCCAGGCAAAGTCATACTGTCCTTTTACTTTCTCGCACTTGGCCCAACCGGATTGAATCCGGGCTTTTTTGACACCAAGTTTACCCAGATAGTCTTTCCAGTTGGCATAGGTTGTCCAGTCCCGATCCATGTATTCGGCACCGACCGACCAATTTGAGGAGCGAATATCCCTGGACTGTTTCGGCGCGATTTTACCCAGGTATTTGAAGGATGGATTGGCCGATTGACCCGTGGGTGTCAGTAAATGCAGGGCGGCTTTTTCGGCGATCACTACCGGATAATCCGGCACTGGAATCGCAGTAAATGTGTAGCCAGTACCTGACTTTTTCCACTGGCTTTTCGGAATCTCATACACCTTCCCCGAAATCAGATCCACAAAAACCGGCTGGGTAAATTTACCTTCGATGGTTACGTCGGTTGGTTTCGGATCGTAGGTTTCGGCGGGTCGCGCTTCGCCACTCCAGAGCGTCACCAGTTGGCCTCCGTTCTGTCGATGACGGTACTGAAAGGCCGCAACGGTCGTCTGGCTGGCCGTTGGTTTGGCTTTGTCGAGTAATTCGATCTGATCATCGAACGTGGCAAATACATGCTGGGCAGCTTTGTAGGCCAGTTTAGGCCGATCAATGGTTTTGTCGGGATTGGTTTTCAGCAAGCCTTTCGTATTGACGCCCGTCATGTGATCGCCAGCCGCGTAGTGAATATCGCTGATGGTGAACAGATTGGTAGCGATACCACGTCCGTGATCGCCGAGCATCCGCCGTAAATCCCATTTGGCCTGGCTCAATTCGGTCCAATCGTACTGCCGCAATGCGCCGATGGTCACAGCACTGGGTGTAGACGGAGCGCCGTTTTCGCCCTGCATGAACGTGATTTTCGGATTATAACTCCAGACCAGTTGCCGCATCTCCTCAATCTTCGGATAAGACGTATCGGGGTTGGGCGCATAGCCGTGGTAAGTCAGAATATCGATCAGATCGAGCGCATTTTCTTTTTTCAGGTGATCAAGAAAAGGACGCATGAACCCGGCGGCCGGTACCCCGGCGACACCGAGCGCAATGAGTCTGGCCTTCGGCTGAATAGACCGTACCAGTTTCGCGGTTCGGATGTAGAAAACGCCCACTTCCTCGCCCGTATTCAACTTATTGAGGTCAGGTTCATTCCAGATTTCCCATTCAGTGACCTGATTTTTGTACCGGTTCACCATAGCCCGAACCCAGTTGTCCCAGGCGGCCAACCCTTCTTCCGACGTTGGAATCCGGCCACCTAGTTTGGGTTCGCCACCACCTGAATAAATTGGGTTGCCATACGACAATTCAACCCAGGGCGCTACACCCCGCGAATACGCATCGGGGATGACCGCATCCAGCCAGGCAAAATCATACTGCCCTTTTACCTTCTCGCATTTGGCCCACCCCCCCTGCAACCGAATCCGTTTGGCACCTAACGGCCCCAGTAGCCCTCTATACGATTGATAATCCGTATAATCCCGATCGAGGGTTTCGCCCCCAATAGACCAGGTAGACGCCTTGATTTCTTTGGCTGAACGCGGACGCAATTGCCCGACTTCCCGGAAACCCCTTGGTTCGACAACGGTTTGGCTGACCGATACCGTTTGGCCCAGGGCAGTAGCAATGCTGATGCCAAGCAGACTGAATGACCGAAAAGAATGGAGGAATACGCTCATTTACTTTTTTGAATTAAGGGAATTTGGTCCTGTAAATACCCGGCTATATAGGCTGCCTGCAACTGCATGGCGGGGTCGTCGTAATGGACATGATCGACAAAATGCTTGCTGCCCAGACTCCGGGTAAACGTATACAGATCGATGATTGGAACACCATGCCTGTGCATTACCTCATCGGCAATGGCATTATACGCATCCAGATCACGGGCATACCGCTTGAAAGCTTTCGAGCGACTGTTGTGCCGTTCGTCTTCCACGGCAGTCGTTCGCATCCAGATCAGCCGGATAGATCGTTTGTGCACCAGTTGGTAAATCGCTTCCAGGTTTTTCCGGTAGCTGACCGAATCAACCTGAATGGCATTTGTTTCCGGCAGCCGTTTGATATCATGCAGGCCGCAATTCAGCAGCAATACATCCGGCTGAAACGACTTATCGGGCGCCTTTAACTTCAGGTATTCGAGCACCATGCGCGAATCGCCCCCATTGGCACCGACGGGTACATCCAGATTTTTAGCCGCCTGTCCGTCATCACTTTTCCGGTCGTACTGCCAGACACCCTGCACGTATTTTTCCAGAAACGGACCATAGCGCATCGAAATACTGTCACCAATGACGTACAGCTTCGGCAACGACGGAGCCGCACTGATCAGCACAAAAGCCGTCAGCAGCAGTAGTAAAGCGGAGGTCGTTTTTTTCATAGTGCTCAATAGCCTGGGTTCTGAACCAGATTCTTATTTAAACTGATTTCCCGCTGCGGAATGAGGTACAGAATATTGAAGGCTTTAACGTTCAATCCTTTCGCATTCATAACCGTGACATAACGACCCGTCCGGACCAGATCGAACCAGCGTTGGTTCTCAAAGGCAAATTCCACCCGGCGTTCCTGTTCAATGGCTAGTCGGAAACTATTTTGATCAGTAGCTTTTGTGGCCGCAAGTCCTGCCCGTGTTCGCACCTGGTTAAGGGCTTTCACCGCTTCGGAATCGAACCCGACTTCATTCAGCGCTTCGGCGTACATCAGGAGCACATCGGCATACCGAAGCACGGGAAAGTCGATGTCTGAATCGCCGGAAAGGGCCCCATATTGCACATATTTACTCACATAGCGCTGGTTGATAGCTTGCCCGTTGGCATCGATATACGACGATTTCATGGAAAAACTCTTCCGAAGGTCGCCGGGCTCGTAGGCAGCATCCATATCGGCGGTAGGGTACCGCATGCTGCCCCCTGTAATTCTGGCTCCTTCGCTTGCCTGCACCGGACCAAAACCGCTACCCTGGCCGGTATTGCCCGATTTGTACTGAACATTAAACAGAATCTCTGCATTTGTCGGTGTAGCAAAACTGAACGCATCAGCGTATTTGGGCAGCAATTGAAATTTGCCCGAGGTGATCACTTCTTTCAGTTTAGTGGCCGCTTTATCCCACTCTTTCCGGGTTAAATAGACCTTCCCGAGCAACGCTTTGGCCGCGCCCTGTAGCACACGCCCAGCATCGGTTGTACCATACGAAACGGGAAGGCTCTGCTCAGCACCCTGCAAGTCACTGATAATTAATTGATAAACGGCATCAGCAGGTGTTCGGATCAGGCTGTTGGCCCCATCGGCGGTGGTTATTTCTGAAGTTACCAAAGGCACATCGCCAAACATTCGAACGAGATCAAAGTAAAATAAGGCTCGTAAAAACTGGGCTTCGCCTTTGTACTGCATCTTCAGGTTATCGGTAATACCAGCCGTTTCGATTCGGGTCAGGATGGCATTTGCGCGGCTAATCCCAATATAGTGATCCCGCCAGGACGCATAAATAATGTCGTTGAGCGAGGTATAGGTATGATCGACAAACTGGAAGTTATCGACGTTGACTGCCTGCCGGGTCGTTACACCAAAATCAGTGTTGTCGGTCGATACCTCGCCCATCCAGTACAGTGACGTATTGTACACGCCCGACAGTTTGAGTGCCGCATACGTCCCAACTACAGCATTGTTAAAATCGGCCGCTGTTTTATAAAAATTCAGCGTGTTTCGGTCGGTTTGGGGCGAAAGTCCCAGAAAATCGTCCTGACAACTGGCCAGAACAAGGAGACCCAGCAGAGAAAGGAAAATACGTTTAGCTTTCATGAGGAGTAGTCTGATCAGAAGGTTAAACTTAAACCAAGGGTGTAGGAACGGGCAGGCGGATACCCCAGATAATCGATGCCAGCAGCCAGCATATTGTCGCCGGAGTTGCTGATTTCGGGATCATAACCGGGGTATTTCGTAAACGTGTAGAGGTTATTGCTGGTCAGGTAAATCCGTCCACCCTGCATACCAAGCCGTTTGGCCAGTTTCTGAGACAAATTGTAGTTCAGTGTCACATTACGAACGCGCAGATACGAACCGTCGAAGTTGAAGAATGAACTGTACCGCAGGTTGTTGTTCAGCGCCCCCCGAATGATCCGGGGAGACTGGCCATCGCCTGGCTGCGAGGGTGATTTGTAGTAATTCCCGATTACCTCGGCCAGATTATTCTGTACGCCATGATAACCGCGCACAAACACGGCTCCTGCCCAGAACACATCGCGTCCCTGTACGCCGTTAAGCAGGATGTTTAACGACCAGTTTTTATACGTAAAGGTGTTGTTGAAGCCATAATACGCTTTTGCCTGCGGATTACCCAGAATCGTTCGGTCAGCATCGGAGATGACGCCATTGCCATCCACATCTTTATACATGAAATCGCCCAGTTTGGCCCCCGTCTGGGTAGCATGTGTAGCCAGTTGCTCCTGTGTCGTGAAAATTCCCTCGACGAGATGCCCGTAGAAACTCCCGATGGGTTGCCCTACCTGGGTGATGCTCACATCCCCGCGACCTCCGTCGGAGAATAGCTGCTCGCCCTCCGAACCAAGCCGCAGTACTTTATTGCGGTTGAAGGTAATATTGAAACTGCTTGTCCATTGCAAATTGCTCGTAGCCAGCGGCTTGCCTGAAAGGGCCAGTTCTATTCCTTTGTTTTCGAGTTCACCGATGTTTACCCAGGCCGAGGTGTAACCCGTTACAGATGGAATGGCTTTGTTCAGCAACATATCCGTATTCCGGCGGTTGTAGTAGTCGCCCGTGAATTGCAGTCGTCCATTGAAGAACGCCAGATCCAGCCCAATATCGACCTGCTTGCTGGTTTCCCATCCCAAATTATTGTTGGTAAAACTGCCTTGCGAAAGTCCCGGAACCTGGGTGTTACCCAACACGTAATTAGTCGCCGAAAGAAGCCCTAAATAGCGATAATTGCCAATGGCATTGTTCCCCGAAAGTCCATACCCAGCCCGGATTTTGAAGTCATCGAACAGGTTAAGATTTTTGAAGAAAGGCTCCTCCGACAATCGCCAGCCAGCCGAGAACGACGGAAACGTACCCCAGCGATTGGCCGACCCGAAGCGCGACGAGCCATCTGTCCGAATGGTAGCCGTGAACAGATAACGGTCATTGTAGGCGTAATTGACCCGACCCAGATAAGACAGTAAAGACCATTGTCCGACTGTATAGCTCCCGCCCGTAATTTGCCCACCGTTGATATTTTCAAGCAGATCATCCGCAAAATTAGTCGCCGAGGTTGTGGTCGAAGTTGTTGTTGATTTCTGAATGGTAAACCCAGCCAGGGCGTCAATCGAATGGGCATTGACTGTACGTCGGTAATTCAATGTATTCTCATTCAACCAGTTAATGTCCGACGTATTGTTGATGCTGGACGTAGCAGGCGACACCGAAGCGCTTGTCGACAGTGTAGAGGGTTTGAAGGTGTTGGTGTTGTAATAGTTGATATCGCTACCGACACTCACTTTTAACTTCAGACCATTTAGCAGCTCGTATTCGCCGAACAGATTACCCAGCATCCGGAACTGCGCATTCGTACTCTTATATTCATTAGCAACCTTAACTGGATTCGGAATGGCACCCATACCAAGATTCGTTAAGTCGAACGTATTGCCGTATGAACCGTCGGGGTTATACACCGGAATCATGGGAGGCATGGACAGGGCTCCGGCAACGATATTGTAATCGCCATAATGCCCTGTTGAGGGTACGTTGTCGGTGCTGGTGTAGGTTGGAGCCAGATTCATGCTCACCTTCAGTCGTTTGGTAAGCTGACCATCGAGGTTCAGCCGGGCAGAAAACCGCTCAAAGCCCGAACTGATGAGGATTCCTTTCTGATTAAAATAACCGCCCGAAAGTGCATACCTCATTTTTTCATTACCCCCTACGGCACTAACCTGGTAATTTTGAATGGGCGCCGTACGGAAAATTACCTTTTGCCAGTCGGTGTCGACCTTTGGCAGATTATTCAGATCCTGCCAGGCCTCCGGAATCCTATAGGATGTAGAACGAACACTGTTTGGGTCCGTAATTTTGGCATTGGGACCGCCGTTGTCGAGCCAGCCGTTATTGTGCCCTTCAATGACGAATTCGGCGAACTGCCGGGTGTTCATCATCTTCAGGAGTCGGGCGGGCTCCTGAATGCCGGTATACGCATCAACCGTAATCTGAGCCTGACCGGATTTGCCCCGTTTGGTGGTTACAATAATTACTCCGTTGGAACCCCGAGAGCCATAGATAGCCGTAGCCGATGCATCTTTCAGGACTTCAATGGATTCAATGTCGCCGGGGTTGATCATATTCAGCGGATTACCAACACCAGCGTTATTAACCGGAAATCCATCAATGACAAACAAAGGATCATTCCCGCCGGAAACCGAGCCAATACCCCGAACGAGGATGTTTGTATTGCCGCCCGGTGCGCCGGACGTAGACGAAATCTGTAAGCCTGACACCTGGCCCTGCAACGCCTGATCCAGCCCGGATACCGGCAGGCGTTGAATGTCTTTTGATGAAACGGATGCCACAGCACCGGTCAAATCGCGTTTTTGCTGCGTACCGTAACCAACGACAACCACTTCATTCAGGGCTTTATTATCAAGAGCTAACCGAATGTCGATCACTGAGCGTTTATTGATGCTGATCTCCTGGCTTGCATAACCTACATAAGAAACAATCAATACATCGTTGCCCATCGGAACCGACAGGCGATACGCACCTTTAGCATCCGTCGTAGTGCCATTACTGGTATTTTTAACCAATACCGTAACACCAGGTAACGGCTGGCCCGTTTCGTCGGCTATTTGCCCAGTAATCAAATTAGTAGACTGAGCTACTAATTGACTCATTGTCAATAGCCATACCCATCCCAATAGCCAGGCCCTGCTTCGATAGAGTGAAAGGTTATCCATAAGAGTTTAGTGATTTTATTTATCATAGATAAATTATAATTCAACATTACAATACTATAGGGTTAAACATAAATTGTCAAATTTTTTCACTTATTAATTTTTTTATAGAACTATTTCAATTTCAGCTTCTAGTTAAAAAATTATAAAAAATCGTATCTCATTAACTCTTAGCCTCTTTCGATCTAAAAAAAGTACAAATGATGATTGTCTATAAAATGGCACTTCTCGTAATTTTATCCTGATACAGTAGTCTTAATCATACTATAACATCGTGATAGTATGGCACTGACTTACTCCTTCGACTTATTATGTAAATCGAAAAGGTATGAAGGATTGTAACCGAGCGATTGGAATACGACAAGCCGGTGCTATGTTCAGGCTTTAGTAAGAAATAAGATGCAAGGAGACAGCAAAGTCGTTGGGGATTCTAAACGTTTGATTTAGATCATCGCTCAGGATCTGGCTGTTGAGCAATATCACAAAGCGAAACAAGCGCCTGTAAAACAGGCGCTTGAGATAGTCAAATAATATAATACTAAAGGAATTATATGTTGTAGCTGTTAATCACGGGCACTAGATAGGTACTGTATCGACACGTTCATATGACTACAGATATACGCTGATTTTACCCTACAACAATCGTATGCGAAAACGGCGTAACGCCAGTCAGGAAAACATGCATACCGTCTGTTCGCAAACTTCCGAAATGAGAGCTGTACATTTCACCTTCAAGTCCGCTAAGATTGGCGTGGTTGAAGACTCCCGGCCCGAATTTTATCGAATCGTTACCGTAGCGATATTCGCCGGAGCCGCTTTCCAGCGAATAATTATCTGAGCTTCCTTCTATTTTTTTTAGTCCGGTCAGCGTTCCGCCTTCTTTAAAGCAAAATTCAATTACTACATGCACGCCCTCTGTGCCTTTTACGCTGAAATTCAGTTCATTCGATCCGTTTTTTTCTTCGACACTGATCGTAGTTTCCAAGGTATTTATATTGCTCTGCGGCCTGTGCTGAAAATCCATCTTATTCCAGAATCGGCCATCCGTACTTTGCGAATGGGTATAATTGCCGTCTGCCCGTTTAAATTTATCCGGTAAGGGCTGATAATAAGGTGCTTCTATTTTTTGATGTAACACATACTTTCCCGCCGTATGAACAATTCCCTGACTATGGAAATAGCCAGTATTGAAAAAATCAGTTGAAAAGCGCATGTATTTCAGAATAGCCTCCCCTTTTCTGAACGCAAAAAAATTAGGACTATTTGCCCGGCCAGAAGCAATAATAATCGGGAAATCGGTTCCGCCAAAAATAGTGGTAGTGGTGTCGTTCCGCCTGATTCGGACCAGGCTTGTCTCTTTAAAAAACTTTTCAAAAGAAGCCGGAGGTGCTTTCGGCGCAGGGAGCGTTTTTTTATAGAGCGGTTCTTCTAAAAAATAAACCAGCAAATCCGTTAGAACTCTGTCGTTGAACCCGTTAAGTGTCTCGATGTACTTTGCAATGGCCGAAAATTCGGGGTTATTATCTCTGATAGCCAGATAGTAGAAGTCATGATAGAAATTCAGAATACTTACGGATGAGAACTGATCCTGTCTTCGTGAATCGTTCGTTACTAAATCGCCGTTGGGTTCTGCATGAAAGTAAACCAGGCCAAGGTTTTTACGAACGGGCTCAAATAAGGCAGGCAGGGGAAGCAATCGTCCAATCGTAATCAACGATCGATCGATCACGGCCGAATAATTCATGCTTCGTTCCAGAAAATTTCCGTCGCTATCACAATAAACGCCTTCTGAAAGCCATTCGTGAATCCGTTTTACATAGCCTGGATTTGGAAATAGGGCATTTATTTTTGCCAGTGCCGCCGACACTACCCAACGATGGTTGGGCGTATGCAAGCCACCTGTCCGGAGGGCTTCTCCGGCTTTCACAATAAATTCTCTGAGCAGCCCTTTTACCTCGTTTAACGCAGCCGTATTGTTCGATTTCAGAATTGTGGCTGCCGCACAAAGGGGCTCTAAAATAAAAGCCGTATCGGGCGGTGACGCTAAATTTCCAAAATCCAGCGTTCCGTCGGCATGCTGGGCTTTCAGTAAAGCGCGAGCCATCTTTGTCAGGAAGGGAATCAACTCCGCCGACTGGTAGTATTGCGATGTTGGTTCACAAAAAGCAGCCGTTACGTTTGCCAGATCATACCCCAATCGTCGTCTGACCTGCGTAATATCGGTCGCCAGCATTTGTACCACTCGGGCAACCTCTTTAGCATTGGCAAGAACGATCTTCCGATAGAAATCGTCATCCATTCTTTTTTCGCTCCACGCCTGTGCTGCGAGCGGAGAAAAACTAATGGCTGTACCAAACCATAGACATTGCTGTAAAAATGATTTTCTTGAAATAGCTTCCATTTTATTGAGTCTATATTAGCCAAATTGCGGACTAGTTGACTGAGCAGAAGTGCCCGGTCAACTAGTCCGCAATTAATTTCTCACCTACTAATACCCCGGATTTTGGGTCAGGGCCGGGTTCACGGTGAAAGCAGAAGTTGGGATTGGGAAAATGCGGTGGTTGACATCGGCATCCGTTTTGAAGCCCCATTTCCCTTCATATTTCCCAAAGCGAATCATATCGTTACGGTGCCAGCTTTCCCAGGCAAATTCGCGGCACCGTTCAGCATAGATACCTTCCAGTGTTATGCTCGACAAAGCAGCCGATGTAGTGCGATTAGCTCGTAACTGGTTGACCAGCGAAAGAGCGGTTTGGCCCTGGGTCGGTGTGCCCCCGCGAAGAATCGCTTCGGCTTTCATCAGGATAATATCCGAATAGCGAAAAACCGGAACGTCGTTATTCTGATTACGCGATGTGGACGAAGCATCGGGGTAGAACTTAATGTTGCGATAGCCCATATTCCAGGCGATTTCGTCATTGCCACAATCATACGTCGCTACGTCCTGCCGAAGCACGATATCGGGCGTCAGATTCACCTGATAGGTGTACGCAGCAGCCCCATCAGCACCTGTATACGTCTGGTCGTACCCTTTTTTGGTCGTGGTAACGGTTACGGGCGTAACGCCATCGTTCATGAATTGCAAACCCGTGAGCCACTGCCCATTTCGTATATCGTTGGCATCATTGAAGTTCACGTAATATTCGGGCAATGTGCTTTCGGGCGCGCTGGGCGTAAAAGGCAGATTGAATTTCTTTGTCTCCGACCGAGGCACATCATAGCGGGAGTGATACATCATGCCATTGGTACCTGCCATTGCCCCGGCTGCCGGATCATAAGGAATAGCAAATATAAATTCCTTCATCTGCGGGCCGTTATTCGGATAAAACATCTGGAGGTATGACGTTCTGGGTTCCAGCGCGTACAGACCCGAACTGATCACACTATCGCAGGCAACGATGGCATCATTATAGCGTTGAGTGCCCGTATAGTATTCGGCGTTCAGGTACATTTTGGCCAGCAAACTAAAGCCCGTGAATTTATTCGCCCGTCCATAAGTCGCCTGACCGGAAACGCGGCTCAAATAAGGCATTGCTGCTTTTACTTCCTTTTCAATAAAGCTGAATACCTGCGCACGCGGCACATTCGGGTGCGGTGTAAAATCACCGTAAGTCGTGTCGATGGGAACATTGCCATACAGGTCCATCATCATGAAATAAGCCAGCGCCCGTACCATTTTCAACTCAGCCAGGTTCGTCGGTTTCGATGCGGTAGCCGCTGGTATGGTTTGATTCAAAATAGACAAAGCCTGATTAGACGTACCAATCACAGTCGATAACCAACTCCAGGCACCATTGGTCCAGCCGTGGTCTTTGGTCCAGTTGTGGTAATGCAGCATCCGATAGTTCTGGTTGTCGAACCAGTTTCCGCCACGGGCGGGCAGGATAGCTTCATCGCTACTGAGCGATTGCATGAACCAATAATCCAGTGCAAAATTACCCCGCAGAGCCGCATAGGGCGGGCCCGATGCCTGAATAAACTGCGACGAATTCTGAGGGAAAATATCGGGTGTCAGCTCTGTATCGACAGGAACATTTATATCGTGACAGGCCGTAGTCAGGTAAACAAGCAGTACCAGAAACGCGCCGGAAGTGAGTAGCTTTTTCATTGTTTTTGTCTGCTATGATGTTAGAATGACGCGTTTAGGCCCACCAGAATGGTGCGGGTTTTTGGGTAGAAGTTATTGGCGTCTACGCCCGGCGCAATGCCTCCCTGATTGATTTCAGGGTCAATTCCTTTATAGCCGGTTATGACGAACGCATTATTGACCGATGCATAGACCCGAATGGTTTTTACATACTGGCCCAGTTTTTTGAAATTATAGCCCAGCGTCGCGTTGTCCAGACGCACGTAGCTACCATCTTCAATAAACCGGCTGGAGTACTTGAATGAGTTGACATCAGTGGCTTTTTCGTCCGCTACGTCGACCAGAATATTGGTAAACTGCGCCGTGCTGGGCCGGAACAGATCGGCACGGGTAGCGTTGAAAATTTTATTCCCGAAAACACCCCGGAAAAACACGTTAAAATCGAAGTTGCCGTAACGAAGTGTGTTCGTCCAGCCTACGAGAAGTTTCGGCTGCGGGCTTCCCAGGTATTTATAATCGGTGCCGATCGTCGGCGTTGTGGTGAGGTCACCTTTCTGACTCACATACTGCGAAACACCTTTGTCATTTTTTCCCGCGTACTGAAGCGTGAAGAATTGGCCCAACGGCATTCCTGCCTTTAATATCTGCAGGGTGCTGCCCGTTTGTCCATTGCCTTCAGGCTGGGTGGTTCGAACGGAATCGCCACCCACAAAAAGTGGATTGGTCAGGCTGGTGATTTTATTGGTGTTATGCGCCAGATTGATGCCCGTTGTCCAGCTGAATTTAGACGTGCTGACTGGAGTAGCGCTTAAACTAAACTCGACCCCTTTGTTGCTCATGCTTCCCCCGTTGGCAATAATGCTACCGACTGGAACCAGAATGGGATCAACGCGATACGAATAGATCATACCGGTCGTATTCTTGTCGTACCATTCGAGCGTACCGCTCAGTTTCCCTTTCAGGACCGTAAAGTCGAGACCAATATTGGTTGTAGCCGTTTTCTCCCACTGCAAATTGGGGTTGGCAGCCTGAGTTGGACCGTAGGCAGCCGTTTGAACACCGTTGTAATAATACGTACCGAGGCTACCCGATATGAATTGAGCAGTGTAAGCATTGAACCCCGACGAATTCCCCGTAACACCATAGCTGGCCCGTAATTTCAGGTCATTAAACAGGTTCTGGTTTTGCATAAATCCTTCCTGATTAATGCGCCAGGCAGCACCGACCGCAGGGAAGTAACCCCACTGATTGTTGGCCCCAAATACCGAGCTACCATCGCGCCGAATCGACCCCTGCACCAGATACCGGTCTTTGTAATTGTAGTTCAGGCGGGCAAAGTCAGAAATTAACCGGGTTTCCTGATAAATACCGTCGGCCCCAAAATTCACCCGATACGATGACACCGCATAGGGGTTACTGAGGGCGAAATTATTGTAGCCGATATTATCGACAGGGAAGTTGGTACTCGATGTCTGAAAGCCATCGCCCGAAACGTTACCCTGCCACGAATAGCCCAATACGGCGTTTATCGAGTGATCACCGAATTCTTTGTTCCAGGTAAAAAAGGTTTCCAGCACCTTGCGCGTGGTTTGGTAGGTGTTTCTGAGCGCCGACCCATTCGTCCCGAAATTCAGCAGGCTGTGGACCAGTGGAGGATCAGGATTGTTGTAGAAGTTGGCACTGTTGTACTGGGTAAAATAACTGTCGTAGGATTCGCCATGCAGGGATGTCGAATTCTGGTACGATAGATTCAGATCATACGAGAATCCTAACGGAAGCTGTACATGGGTTGTTAATGACCCCACCAGATTATTGAATTTCGTATTGTCCTTCGCATGATTAATCATAGCCGCCGGATTGAAATAGCCCGTATTCTGAAAATTTTCAAAATAGCTGCCATCCGGGTTTGTAATGGGTGATACGGGCAAGTGATTGATCATCTGCAACAGCACATTATTACGCAAGGGCGTGTTGTTGGCATTGCTGTTCGAATTGGTCACGTTCAGACCAAATTTCACTTTATCGTTAAAGGCATACTGCTCAACCGCCAGGCGGGCAATAACCCGGTTCAGCGAGCTACCCTGCAAAATTCCCTGCTTATCGAGGTAGTTGATACTGGCACTGTAGGTACTATGATCGGTGCCGCCACTAATTGAAACGTTATGGTTTTGCGAAATGGCCGAACTCCGCTCAACGGCATCCTGCCAGTTTGTATTCGCTCCTTTATCGTCGGCCGGTGAAAACGATTGCCCATTTTGCGTCAGAAAGGCCCGCAGCTGATCGGCATTCATCATGTTCAGTTTGCTGGATACCTTTTCAATGCCTACATAACCACTGTAGGTGATCTGCGCCTGGCCTTTTTTACCCCGTTTCGTCGTGACCATAATCACCCCATTGGCCGCCCGGTTTCCGTAAATGGCAGTGGCAGCCGCATCTTTCAGCACATCGATTGAGGCAATATCATCGGGCGCAATGATCGAAATATCGGCACCGGGCACGCCATCAATGACATAGAACGGCCCCTGCGAACTGTTAATCGTCGATGCGCCCCGCAAGACAACCGCAGCCGGACTGTTCGGATCACCATTGGCCGAAATATTCAGGCCCGGAACTTTACCCTGCAACAATTGCCCTACATCACTGATGGCTCCCCGGTTCAGTTCTTCGGGTTTAATGGTGCTGATAGCGCTAGTGAGGTTTTTGCGGGATTGCGTACCATAACCGACAACCACAACTTCATTCAATGATTTGTTATCCGGCAGCAGTTTGATATCCACCGTAGTACGGCTACCTACAACAACCTCCTGGGTAGCATAACCCACAAAACTGAAAACCAGGGTCGTTTCGCCATTGGGAACGCTCAGTTGATACCGCCCTTCGGCATCTGTATTGGTGCCGCGAACAGCGCCCTTGATCACGACATTGACACCGGGCAACCCATCCCCGTTTTCGCCAATTACACGACCACTTACACGGATGTCGGCAACTGCCGCGATGGGTAATGTGGCCCCAAGAGTCTGTATGGTCGAAACTCCACCTTCTATAGACGGTCTAAGAGCAGCTTCGGCCTGGCTGGTACTCCCTGACGAGCGACTGTCTTTGGTTGGCGTTTTGATAATGTAATACGCCTGATCGTTGATTTTTTTGACAGTTAAGCCATACGGTTTCAAAAGGGCCTGGAGCTGTTTGGCTAACGTACCCGAGCGAAGCTGTGCATCGGCCGGAATCGTGATTCCCTGCACGGTCGTTTCTTCAAACAAAATACTAACCTGATGCTGGCGGCTCAGGGTCGTAAGCACTTCTTTCAGCTTTTGGCTCTCTGCGGGTAATACCTGAAGTGTATGTACGGTTTTACTTTGCTGATGGGCCAGAGCGACCGATTGCGCTAAAGCTAATTGCTGGTAGAGTAAACCGAATAAGACCAGCCCTATTTTGGGTATATGTAAATACGACATGATTCGTTTGGTCAGTTAAGTGTTCTTAATTCAATATGACGCCGGGTTCTCACTACGTCCAGATTCAGTAATTCCGACAAAATCTGCAGCAAATCATCAGCCTTTTCGGCCTTGAAATTGCCCGCAATACGCCGTTGGGCGAGTTCAGGATCAGCAATAACCACATCCACACCGAACCGCTCCTGAATTTGCCTGGCAATCTCGGCCAGTGTTGTATTGTCGAAATAAAACCAATGATCTTTCCAGGCCAGATAATGACGTGCGGGTGATGATTGCGTTAGCTGGTAGCGTCCCGAATTAGCCACTGTCACGACGTTGCCGGGTTTCATATAAAGCTGTTGTCCCTGAGGTAACTGGAGTTTAACCTTACCCTTGTTGAGAAAAACACGCTCTCCCCGTTTTCGGGCGTAAACAACGAATTCGGTGCCTAACACTTCTACCCGAAGGTTAGCCGGTGTTTGAACAATAAAGCGCTGATTCGTTATGGTATGTGTAACCTTGAACTCGCCCTCGCCTTCCAGCAATACCCGACGTGTATCACTTCCAAAGCCAAACCGGGGCACCGTCAGCCTGGAATTGGCATTCAGCATAACCCGTGTACCATCCGATAATTGAAACGTAGCCGTCTGGCCATAGGCTGTCTGGTAAGACTTGTTCAATAATTCGGAACGGAACAGAAAAGCACCCAGAAGGCTCACAAGCAGCAATGAAGCTGCGATACTCCACTTTAGCCAATGTTGTGTCCAGGCTGTCGGGTCAGGTTTTAAGATTCGCTGCGGAAAGGCAGGGGGATGGGTATCCTGTAAAATCTGCTGATACGAATCCAGCGCTTTATCGGCATCCAGGGCAAATTGAGGCCGCTGACTTTCCCACTCATCGAGATACTGATAGTATGTTTCCTGGTTAGCTTCTTCGGCCAGCCAGGCTTCGATGTATTTTCGTTGGATAGCCGTGGCTTTTCCATCAAAAAAATCAAAAACTATATTTTTCATAAGCGAAGGTTCCATAGCTCATTTCTGATTTCCCAGTTAGACAAGTTGTGTACGCATTACCTCACCCACCCTAAAGCACAGCCAACAGAAAGCCACATGAGCAGCGAAATAAACCACTCGGTTTTCAGCTCCTGGCGGAGTTTGCTGAGGGCCCGGATGAGCAGCTTTTCAACGGCGCTGCTACTGATCTGCATATCCTGCGCTATTTCAGCGTATTTCTTACCCTCAATGCGGCTCAACAGAAAAGCCCGCTGGCATTGGGGAGGCAGGGATTGAATAACCGAGTCGATTTTCTGGTGAAGCTCGCTGTAATGCAGCACCTGATCGGGTTGCAGCGATGCGGGAATAGATTGATCGTCAGCCAATTCCAACGAATCTGATTTGCGTAATTCCCAGCGGAGGTAATTGTAAGCCTTATGCCGAACGGCTTTGTAGAGATAGGCCCGGTACGATGTAGTAATGTGTTCAAAAATCCGGTCCTGCCAGAATAATGTGAAGACTTCGGCTACTAAATCTTCGGCTACCTCCTTTGAATAGACGAAACGAACAGCATGATTGACCAGATTCGTATAATACCGCCTAAACAGAAACGCACAGCCTTTCTTTGCATCCTGTGCAAATAATTGCCGAAGAATTAATTCATCATCCGTCACTTTGGTTGTGATTTCGGATTGATAGCTAACCAACAGAGGAAGTATGCTGTCGGATTGGTGCTTGTCATTAACTAAAGGTACTGACTGCATACAAACTTGTCTAGGTTAAGCGGGTAGTACTTAACATAGACAAGTTTGGACTTGCTTACCTCACATAGATAATAAAATATTTTTATAGGTCTACTTTCTTACAGCAAATCTCTTAAAATGGGCAGCAGCATTTCTTGCTAAATCCTTAACTATCAACACGCTATATATTCCAGTAATTTTATAGACAATATTGTTAGCCTTCCGTCTGGAGCCTGAAGCCGTACCACGGTTTGTTTGCGCATTACGAGTAACCGTGGCACGGCTTCAGGCTCCAGACGGAAGCGCAATTACCGGATTACAGTACTCACGGCGAATAGTCTATTTTTCTGATTCTATCCGATCAGTGCCTTCCGGTAAGCACTCGGTGTCTGGCCAGTTACGGCGCGAAACGTTTTGTTGAAATGGGACAGGTTATTGAACCCGACGGCAAAGCCTACATCAGCCACCGTACGGGATGACTGAAGCATCCGGCGAGCCTGATTGACACGGTATTCGTTTACAAAATCGGTGAAGGTCAGATGCGTCATTCGCTTAAAATAACGACAAAAGGCCGGAACTGTAAGGCTCGCAAGGTCTGCAACCTCCCGAACATCAACGGGTTGGGCATAATGTTGCTCAACGTACTGACATACTCGATTAATCCGCTCCTGCTCTTTGGGGTTCAGATCAAACCGAACACCGTCGGCATGGAGTGGCTCGACATCCGACGCATCGGCCAGTTGCTGTAACACCCGTAAGAGGGTCAGTAATCGCTCAAATGGTGACTGGTCGGGCAGTTGAGCCAGCCAGGGACCTACCTTTTGCTTGGTATTACCACCAAACGTAAGTCCTCTGTGTGCCCGCTCAAACAGGCGCTGAACGCCTTTTAATTCGGGCTTTTGCAGGAATGTTTCGCCCAGAAAGTCATCACGCATCTGCACCACAATTTCCTCGAACTGACCCTCTTTTCCATAGCTAAAATTCAGGTGGGGCAGGTTTGGCCCAATAAATACCAGTTCTCCCCCTTCATAGCGCGACACGTTGGTGCCAACCCGTCGCTGTCCATCACCACTGGGAATGAAAACAATCTCATATTCAGGATGATAATGCCAGTATACCCGGCAGGTTTCCGGCTCTGTACTATGCACAACCCGGAACGAACTACCCGCTTCCGGCTCAATTTTTTCGAATTGGAGTTTCATATTGGAGGAAACGTGTAATGAAGGCCAAGAGACGTTGAGCGCCGATTTCTTTCCCTTTAGGTGCTCAGCTTTCTTTCTTCTTCAATTTAACATATTTTGTCTTCCAGGCGACACATAAAAGAAACCGCAATCCGTTTTCAAACGTTTATTAACCAACAAAATGCTAACCATAAACAGCATGAAACGAATTCATTTATTGGCGCTCAATATACTCTTACTGGCGGGTTGCGCCCAAGGCCAGTCTAAAGATTACACACCGGCTAAACTGCCCACGCCCAAAACGGGTGAAGCGGTGGCGACATTCGCTGGCGGCTGCTTCTGGGCTTTGGATGAAGGCATGAACCAACTTAAAGGTGTAAACGAGGTAATCTCCGGTTACGCCGGTGGCACCGTCAAAAATCCGACTTACGAACAGGTTTCTACTGATGAAACGGGGCACGCTGAATCCGTACAGGTTTATTACGACCCTAAAGTCATTACGTATTCACAGTTGCTCGATGCGTTTTTTGCGGGTCATGACCCCACCACGCTCAATCGTCAGGGACCAGACGTAGGCCGCGATTACCGGTCGATGGTTTTCTACCGGACACCCGCCGAAAAAGCCGAAATCGATGCCGCCATCAAGCGGGTTAACGAATCAAAACATTACAGTGGTAAAGTCGTGACGGAGGTTGAACCGTTTAAGGTTTTCTATCCGGCCGAAAATTACCACCAGAATTATTTTTCCCTGCATCCCGACCAGCCTTACATCCAGGGAGTTTCGTTACCAAAGGTCGAAAAGCTACGTAAAGCGATGGCAGGCCACCTTAAAAATAATACCGGGTTGACAATGAATTAACCCTTTTCGAACTGAAACAGGTAATGTACCATCAGTTACGGATAATAGATTAATAAAATAGCCAGCAATCGCTGGCTATTTTTGCAGTATGAATACAACGATTTCTATCGATAAGCCGCACCGGAATCCATTCGTCCGCAACCTGTTGACGTTTTTTCTGAACCGGCATGCCCTGGCAATTGGACTGGTCTTTGCTTCCGACAGTATTCTGTTCGGCAGCTGGGTCGCTCATATACCGCACGTAAAAGAAAAATTACACCTTTCTGACTCTGAACTGGGCTTAACGCTCTTTGCCATGCCAGTTGGGTTACTGATTATGAATCCTCTGACCGGTTGGGTTATTTCCAGGTTAGGCGAAGCGAAAGCATGTTTCTGGTCGGCGGTGGGTTTGACAGTAGCGGTTCTGATTCCGCTTAATGCGCCGAATCCGGCTGTTCTGGCTATCGGCCTGTTTCTGATGGGCCTTAATGCAGCCCTGATCAATGTGGCCATGAACACCAGTGCAACCAACCTCGAACGATCGCAGGGCATTGTCATCATGTCGTCCTGTCATGGTATGTGGAGCCTGGGTGGCCTGCTCGGCTCGGGCATTGCCGGGGCCGTTATTGCCCTGCACGTGTCGCCTGCGGTACACGTAGCGATCATGTCGGGCCTGATCCTTATCCTGACATTTGCGCTTCAGCCGTTGCTGGCTCAGATTCCGTCGAGCAGCCGGACCGAAACCGGCGAAAAAACGGGATCATCCTTCGTACGGCCCAATCTGGATCTGCTCCTGATGATTCTGATCGGTCTGGCAGTGGCAATGGGCGAGGGTGCCGCCTTCGACTGGAGCGCGGTGTATCTGCGCGAAACCCTTGGGGCCAGCAGTCAGATTGCGGCTCTGGGCTTTGGAAGCTTTTCATTGATGATGACAAGTTTGCGGTTTCTGGGCGATGCCATAATCCCTAAAATCGGCTCTAAACGCTGGCTGCAAATTGGCGGTTTATTAGCGGCATTTGGCCTTTTCTTTGCCATCGCACTCCCCTATCCGGCCACGGCGCTCATTGGCTTTGCCATACTGGGGGCAGGTTGCTCACTCGGAGCACCCATTTTGTATGCTGCCTCCATGCGCGTACCGGGTATTCCACCCGCTGCCGGTTTAGCTACCTTTGCTACCTTTAGCTTCATCGGATTTCTGGCTGGACCACCCGTCATCGGCTTCGTCGCCGAAGCGTTTGGGCTGTACTATGGCTTAGGCTTTGTAGCCGTCGTGCTCCTCATTTCAGCAGGTCTGGCACGTATTGTAAACTTATTTTAACCGACAAACACCGGGCAGTGATTTTCAGAGCGAAATCATCGCTGTATTGGCTGTCAAAACGTTCCCGGTGTTCACTATCAAAGTATGAAAGCAGTAATTTTTGACATGGACGGTGTGATCGTGGATACGAATCCACACCACCGAATTGCCTGGCGGGAGTATTATCAGCGCTATGGCAAAACATTGAGTGACAGCGATTTTATTCAATACGTTTCGGGAAAACACAATACCGATATTGTCGCTCATTTATTCGCGGACCGTACGCTTACCGCAGCGGAATCACTCCAGTTAGCTTACGAAAAGGAAGCATTATTTCGGGAACTGTATGAACCGGTTATCACGCCTGTAGCGGGATTTGTCGACTTTCTGAAAGCGTTAAAGGCGGCTGGTATTCGCACAGCGGTGGCTACGTCGGCTCCCGTCGAAAACCTCGACTTTATTATCGATGCGCTGAATCTTCGTCCTTATTTCGATGCCCTGCTGAACGAAAGTATGGTCAGTCACCCCAAACCTGACCCGGAAATTTACCAGAAAGCAATGGCCCAATTAGGTGTCGATCCGGCAGATAGCGTTGTCTTTGAAGATTCGATGCCGGGCATTCAGGCCGGTAAAGCAGCGGGCGCTTTTGTCGTTGGGGTCGCCACAACCCTAACCCCGGATGAGCTTCGGCCGTTTGTCGATGATGTCATTCGGGATTTTACGGAAACGTCTCTCGAACGGGTACAGCAACTGGTTAACGTTTTTTAACGCGGTAGTTCACCTTGGCGAAACCAAAAAAAACGTAACTTTACGTACTGACTGTGTAAAACCTGTGCCATTGCGCTGAGCAGTGGCACAGGTTGTTTTATAAGCCCTATGCGTCAACTCATCGTTCTACTCCTGCTTATTCTGACCGCGCTGGTCGCTGAACCGGGTACTGCATGGGCACAAGGCAAATATGTTATTGGCACGGTGGTTGACCAGACCAGCCAAAAAGGGGTTGACAAAGTTACAGTCATTAACCAGCGGACTCGTCAGCGAGCCAGAACCAACTCAACCGGCCGTTTTTTCCTGACGGTTTTACCCGGCGATTCGCTCATTCTCACGAGCCAGTTGTATAACCGCACGGGCATTCGCTACGACGGTTCCGACAACCCAACCATCACGGCCCTTGCCCTACCTCCCATGCCTTACCGCGTTGTGGAGCTGGCGGAGGTTACGGTTACAGGAAAACGGTATGAAGAAGTCAAGCGGGAGATTCAGCAGCTTTTGGATGAACCCGTAGCCTCAAAAAAAGTGACGGGTGAACAGGCTTTTGACCGGCTGGCCGATGGGGCTGGCGTTACATTGCTCTATGAATTGTTTGCCAAACGGCCCAAATCTGACCGGAAGGCGTATTACATCATGCAGCAGGACCGACGTCATGCGTTGGCTCTCGAACGATTCCGATTACTGGTCGAACAGTCGACCAACCTCAAAGCCGATGAAATCGACCGCTTCTTTGATTTCTGCGATCTGGATGATGAGTTTCTGCTCAAATCGCAGGACTACGATCTCATCAATACCATCCAGCAACTGCGCAATCGCTACCGGGACGGCTTCAACCGACCCAGCAAACTCTCTTCTGATCCGGACAAAGCACCTAAACAGCGCTAGTTTAGAATTACTGATATCAATCAGGTCGGTTTAGTTACGACGACGGTATCCCCAACTCGTATTGTTCCACCCCGAATCACCTTCGCAGTCATGCCTCCGTGTCCACGCATGGCATTGTAACCGCCAGGCCCAAGCGCCGTTTCCATTTTGGAGCAGGGATGGCACTGCCCGGTAACCTGAAGTACGACCTCACCAATCTCAATCTGCTGCTCTTTGAGGGCCAGTAGATTAATCCCAGAAATGACAAGATTTCGGCGAACGATGCCCGGATCAAGTTCGTCGCGACCAGTCAGCGCAGCTACGACCGGCAAATGCTCGGCCTGAATGAGGGTAATATGACGATTTCCGCTCTGCCCGCTGTAATGATCACCAATCAGCCCCTTCTTCTCCGACACCTCGACCGATTGCACAACGTCTACGGGGTTCCGCCGTTCTGGCCGAATGCCAATCCACTCTACCCGGCCCGGACGTGGAAATACGTTGAATAAGTCTTTTATATTCTCCATTCAATACGACAACAGCGCTAATACCTGGCAACGATCACTTTCATCCGGCTTAGCTCTATTACGTTAATAACTCTTTCAAGGCATTCATTTCTGCAGTTGGCGCGGCTTTTTCGTAAAGAATAGTATAAACCGCGTCGACAATCGGCATTTTGACGTTGAATCGTCGGTTGATTTCGTAGATACTCTTGACCGCGTAATAACCCTCGGCGATCATGTTCATTTCTGCCTGTGCCGATTGAATGGTATACCCACGACCGATCAGCGTTCCGAAGGTTCGGTTTCGGCTGAATGGCGAATAGGCCGTTACGAGTAAATCACCGAGGTAAGCCGAGCCGCTCAGGTCACGATGTTTAGGATAAATAGCATCAACAAATCGCTTAATTTCCTGCATGGCGTTGGATACCAACACTGCCTGAAAATTGTCGCCATAACCCAGTCCGCGGGTAATGCCACAAGCCAGTGCGATGATATTTTTCATAACGGCGCTGTACTCAATGCCATAAATATCATCAACGGGTGTGGTCTGTACGAACCGGCACCGGAGCAGGTTCGACACATTCTCAGCACAGGCCGGATCGGGCGAGGCAATGGTCAGATAGGAATATTTTTCAAGAGCTACTTCTTCGGCATGGCAGGGACCGGCAATCACCGACATTCGCTCTGACGGAACGCCATACTGCTCGCTAACCCAATCGGTTACCAGCTGATTGGCACCCGGAATCATGCCTTTAATAGCCGATATGACGCACTTGCCGGTGAAATGGTCGGGCTTTATCCCGGTTAACGCATCGGCCACAAAAGCAGCCGGGACCGCCAATACAACATACTCACTATCTCGAAATGCCTCCCGAATTTTTGTACAGACTTTCACCTTTCGGGTATTGATCTGCACATCGCTCAGATAGCTGGGATTATGGCCAAACTTTTTAATGTGTTCCGCATCAGATGTTTTGCGAAGCCACCATTTTATACTGACGTTATTTTCGGAAAGGATTTTGACGAGCGCAGTCGCCCAACTTCCCCCACCTACCATTGTCAGCCGAACGGGTTGCGATACTTTCATGGGGTAAAGAACGGAAGAAAGCCAATGCCTGACAAGTTTGCCAGTCAGGCTTTTCCGTACCAATCGACCGATGACTAAGTTGTCTTACCTATTAGAAAGTTAGGTGTAATAGGGCGTTCTATTTTTTGCATATTTGTCTGTCTATACCTCCGTAACACCACTCTAAATCTGCCTTTTACCTCAAAATGGAAGCCTTTTTACTCTTTGTTCTGATTGTACTGGTCATTGTTGCCAACAGTCGGTTTAGTGCCGTCAAACAGTTGCTCGAAAATCAACATACCGATCTGACTAATCTACGCAATGATCTGCTTAAATTTCGGAATGAGATCGTCAATAATGCCGGGCCTGCTCCAGCTCCCGAACTAATCCCTGAGCGTGCCGTCGAGCAGCCACCTGTCGTGGCAATTCCTCCCATAGAAGCTCCTCCGGTAGTTGTACCGGAACCTGAGCTTGTGTTGCCGCTGGCAACTGTACCTGACATTAAGCCTGAACCAACACCGGAAATACCCTCTCTCCGGCCCATTCCTCAACCCATTATTCCAGCGGAGCCAACGCCTTCGTTTTTCCAGCGTTTTCTCGCTGAAAATCCCGATCTGGAAAAATTCATCGGCGAAAATCTAATCAACAAGATTGGTATTGCAATTCTGGTTGCGGGGATTGGATACTTTGTGAAATTCGCCATCGACCAGCAGTGGATCAACGAAATTGGCCGGGTTTTGATCGGCATTCTGGCCGGTGGACTATTGTTGGGCGTAGCACACCGCATGCGCAATTCGTTCGTAGCCTTTAGTTCCGTACTGGTCGCGGGTGGCTTATCGGTTCTTTATTTCACCATTGCCATCGCCTTTTCGGACTATAAGATTTTTAGCCAGACAGTGGCTTTCGTGTTGATGGTCGTCATTACCGGCTTCTCTGTCCTGTTAGCCATTGCTTACAATCGCCCTGCTTTGGCCATCATGTCACTCATTGGCGGATTTGCCACTCCCTTTATGGCTAGTTCGGGCCAGGGAAACTACATCGTTTTTTTCACCTACCTACTTGTTCTAGATTGTGGGATGCTGGTGTTAGCCTATTTCAAAAAGTGGAATATCGTCCATTTTGTGGCTTATGGTTTCACGGTGCTTCTTTATAGTCTGTGGCTTAGCGGTGAAGTCAATGGCGTAAAGAACGCTCCTTACCTGGGAGCCCTGATCTTCGCCACGTTATTTTACCTGGTGTTTATGGCGATGAATCTGATTTATAACCTGAAGGAACGCAAGAAATTTTCGGCGGTAGAAATCAGCCTGCTTATGAGCAATACGGCGTTTTACTACGGCGCGGGGATGTTTATTTTAAGTTCTATTAATCAGGGTGCCTACCAGGGTCTGTTTACAGCAGGGCTGGCGGTTATAAACGCGGGTATTGCCCTGCTTTTATACCGGCGTGAATTCGTTGATCGTACCCTCATTTACCTGCTCATCGGGCTTATTATTACATTCGCCAGCCTGACAATACCCGTGCAGTTGGATGGCAATTTTATCACTATGTTCTGGGCACTGGAAGCTGTATTGTTATTATGGCTGGCCCAGCGTTCCGGAATTACGCTGATAGCGACGGGGGCTATCGTTGTGATGGGTTTGATGCTCATCAGCCTGAGCATGGACTGGGCCAATCTTTACGGCGTTGCGTCTATCCCTCCCCTACCAATCATAGTGAATAAAGCATTCATTACCAGCATCGTTTCCATCATTGGTCTGGTGATTACCAGCCGTCTGCTTCGCAATCAGACATCGCCTTTTCAGTTGTGGCTGGGTCAGTTGAGCGTACCGGCTTATTCCCGGATCATACGATACCTCACGCTTATTACAATTTATTTAAGTGGTGCGTTCGAAGTAAATTATCAGCTCATAACGGCCTTTGGTTTCGGACCTAACCGCACGATTTTGCTGGGTACATATCATCTTTCGTTTGCATTTGTGCTCTTGCTGATAGCCCGACGCTATCCGGTTCGTAGCTGGCTGCTGCAAACGTCGGCACTTGGTCTACTAGGTCTGATCCTGTTCATAACGCTATTCAGCCCTGCCGTTCTGGAGCTATTAGGTACGTATTATCGAGGGGATGAACCGAGCTTAATTGGCTATCCGTTCCATTATCTCAGCCTGGCTGCGGTAGTTGGCATTCTGGTTTTAGGAAGCCAGGTCAAGGCACTTCTGGAGCCTATACCACCACTACTTACTAAAATCTGGCCCTGGTTTCTAGGGTTTGTCGTGGTTTATATCGCGAGCTATGAATTAGTTGCCCATGTTCTTTACTTCAACTTTTCGGAAGCCGATATTGCCCGCCAACCCGCTCAGAAAATTGTTGTCGATGACCGCTATTACGCTCTGCTCGTGCAAACCAATAAAGTAGGGCTGCCAATTATTTGGGGTGTATGCGCCTTTGCCTTCATGTATCTGGGCCTCACCCGCCGAAACCGGGTATTCCGGATTATGTCGCTTAGCTTATTTGCGCTGACCCTATTGAAATTATTCTTTTACGATCTTCAGGGCATTTCCGAAGGAGGACGCATTGCTGCCTTTATCTCGTTAGGTGCGTTATTGCTCATCATATCGTTCATGTATCAGCGAATCAAACAGTTAATACTAGCCAACGATACGACACCACCGACGGCTGAACAATGAACCACTTCATTTATCTAACCATAGTCAGCCTCTTTGTAACGATAACAAGCCAGGCGCAATCGTTTCGTCTGGAGGCTCCTGTCAAAGCGGTTCATCAACCAGGCTATCATCGTATTAAATTACCCCCCGATGTGGTTGGGCAACTCAATACGGGCCTGACTGACATCCGGCTGTATGACCATCAAAAGCATGAGATTCCTTATCTATTGATTCGTCAGCAACCAAGTCAGGTAGCCCGATTTATCGATTATGAGGTCGTGAGCCGAAAAGCGTTACCGCATGTGGCCACAACGGTGATCCTACGGAATCGGGCTAAAAATCGGATTAACTCACTCGGCCTTCTTATTAAAAATACGAATGTGGGTAAAAAGGCCAGGCTTAGTGGTAGTTCAGACGCCCAAAACTGGTATGCAATCGATGACAATTTGTGGCTGGAACCCACTCAGACCAACGTTAGCACGACCGAAACGAAACGACTGGACTTTCCCTTAAGCGATTACGAGTATTACCGGCTCGACATTAACGACTCGTTAAGCACCCCATTAAATATTCTACGAATTGGCTACTATCAGACAGCCGCCAAAGCAGGTGATTTTTCGCTGATTCCTGACGTCACGATTTCGCAGAGAGACAGTAGTGATAAACAAACCTACGTCCACCTTAGCCGAACCAGTGATGCCCGCTTCGATAAACTTAGTATCCGTTTCAGGGCGTCTGCACCATTTAGACGGCAGGCCGTCGTTGGTCAATTTCGAACGCGCAAAAAAAAACGGGGCCGCCTGGAACAGTGGTTTGACGTTGTTCGAACGATCGAATTAAGCTCAACAGACAGTAGTGTGATCTACCTGCCGGGCCTGAAAGCGAAGGATTTATACGTGATCATCGCCAACGACGACAATCAACCGCTGGTTGTCAGCGATGTTCGGGCGTATCAGCATGCCACATTTCTGTTGGCGAACCTGACGGCTGATTCATCCTATCTACTCCGTTTCTGTGCAGAAACTGTTGCCGCTCCAGCTTACGATCTGGCCTATTTCAAAAATAATCTTCCGGCCAATCCGCCTATTGTTCAGGTCGGAAGCATTCGTTCCATTAGCTCCCACAGGACCGAAACTACGTCTCTTTTCAGTGATCGTCGGATCATCTGGCCTGCACTAGGGCTGGTATTGGCGATACTGGGAGTTCTGTCGTATCGGATGTTGCGGGAAATGGGAAAATCGAGCCCTAAACCAGACCTATAAGGCCGAAAGACCTATAAGGTTTTTGAAACCTTATAGGTCTAAAAGAATGAATTAATCGCCAAATTCCCAGTCTTCATCCGTAGGGATGATACAATTCTGTTCATGAAAGGCGAGGTAAGGTTCAACACCGCCAAACCAATCGAGTACAGCATTCCGCTCCAGGCGCGTTGATTTACTGCTACTAATCGAATGGAGAGAAGAGTAGACCCAATCATTTACGTTTTGGCAAAATCCATGATGTATAGGATTGCGATGAATGTAGACCATTAACGTCGTAAAATAAGCTTCCGTTTCCACTGGTTTCCGGCGCAAATAGTCAAGAAACAAGGCTCCTTTTCGGTCGAATCTACGATTGAACGCCTTTGCATAGCTATTAAAGAAATTGCTAAACTGTTGCATCACAAATGAAGATACATCCAGCAGGGAATCCTTTTGTTCTGATGGGCGTTTTTTTAGCTGCCGATTGTGATTTATCAGCTCCGCTTCTTCCCGAATTTGAACCAGCAGGTGAAAATGATTCGGCATCAGACAGTAGGCATAAGTGCGGGCTATGGGGAAAATATAACTCCGGTAACGATCTAAGAAAAACTGGTAGTTCGCAGGTTGTCGAAATAGATTTTCGTTACCAACAGCGTGATTATAAAGATGATAGTATTGTCCCGGCAATAAAGGATTGCTATACATTGGTTTCGGTTTCCCAATAAGACGTGATAGCTGCCTTAACGTATCAGCGAAAACCGAAAGACCTATAAGGTTTCAAAAACCTTATAGGTCTGCATATTACTCGTCCTTATCTTCTTTCTTCTTATTTTTATTCGGATCACGCTTCGTGATCAGTTCACCATCTTTGAGCTTCTTCGATACAGCGATAAATGGCCCGGAGATAATCTGTTCGCCCGGTTTCAGACCCGACAGGATTTCGATGTTCTCAAAGTCGCTGATGCCCGTTTTTACCTCGCGCTGGGTGGCTTTCCCGCCAACATTGACGAACACAATTTCTTTGGGTTTATCTTTCTTTTCGGGCTGATCGGCTGGTGGTTGAACGGCGTTATTGTCGTCATCATCCGACTTTTCTTTCTGCCCGGTAGCGTCAATGCCAACTCCGCGTGTTGTTACGGCGGCAATCGGAACAGCCACTACACCTGATTTCCGGTCGGTGATGATCTCAACAGAAGCGGTCATTCCCGGCTTAAATGGATAGCCCTTTTTGTCTTTCTGCGCCAACAGATCAGCATACGAATTATTGAGGATTTTTACTTTTACCTCAAACTCCGTAACAGCATCAGCCGAAACCGTAGCCGCAGCGGCTGCCCCTGACGAACTCGTCAGGCCATTGGCGGTATTGGCAATCTCATACACAACACCTTTGAATTTACGGCCAGCGGTGGTATATGAATCGACTTCAATGTCGGCCGTATCGCCCAAATTAGCGCGAACAATATCGTTCTCGTTCACATTGACGCGCACCTCCATATTTTGGAGATTGGCAATGCGCATGATCTCGGTTCCGGCCATCTGCGATGTACCAACTACCCGCTCTCCCAATTCAATGTTCAGCTTCGACACCGTTCCATTTACAGGCGAGTAAATGGTGGTTTTACGCAGGTTCTCACTGGCATCACGCTGGCTGGCTTCCGCACTCTGAATATTAAACTGGGCAGCCCGAACATTGGCATTCGCGGCTTCAACTTCCTGCTTCGCTACATTAAAGTTAGCTTCACTGGTTTCCAGATCAGCCGATGATACAACTTTATCCGTAAAGAGTTTACGGGTTCGGTCATAATCGGCTTTCGCCCGAATCAGACGAGCGTTCGACTGGGCTACCGATGCCTTCGACTGTTCAAGCTGTGCCCTGCTCTGGTTGACCGTTGCTTTGGCACGAGCCATCATCGATTCGTAGTTATCAGGCCGGATACGACACAACAACTGGCCTGCTTTAACCGGGTCGCCTTCATTAACGTAGAGACCAATAATTTCACCGGATACATCAGGGCTGATTTTTACTTCAACCTGGGGTTGAACACGCCCGGATGCGCTAACCCGCTCGGTAATATTGGTCCGCTTAACGGTGGCAAAATCTACTTCTGTCGATTTAGGTTTGCCAATCATGCCTGTTTGTTTGGCAGCGACTAATCCGCCAACAAGCAGAACAATTATTCCCCCTAATATCCACCAAATCCTGTTTGACTTCTTTCTCATAATGGTTGAATTGTGAACGAGCGAATTTATGAATAGTTTGACGAGAAATCATCCTCGTGAACGCCAGTCCGGTCATTCAACAATTCACACATTCGCTAATTGAAGGCGAGTGGTTTGTTTTGGTAATAGTCTAAAATCTTGGTACGGAAAACGTAATCGTATTTAGCCTGCACCAGGCTAGCTCTGGCACGGTCGAGATTTGTTTTGGCAATGCTGTAATCTGTTGCATTGATAGCCCCGGCGTTTAACCGGCTCTCAGCAACCTGAAACGCTTTTTCGAGCGATGATACCTGCACTTGTGTCGCCCGGAATTTGTTGGCGGCAGCTCGCATACCCGTGTAGGCCGTTTCAATCTGTTGCCGAAGTGTCAGGCGCGTATTCTGGGCCGTTAGTTCAGCATTCTGCTGCTGAATTTTGGCCGTAGTGATTCTATTTCGTGACAGATTTCCCTGAAAGATTGGGACCCGCAGAAATAAAGATGCCGACCGGTTAAAGTTATTTTGTAGCTGATCAATATAAGTAACATCGCTAACATTAAAATTAGGTACCGTAGAATAAACAGGCTGTTGTGCCCCATTGGCATCCATAAAAAAGCCCGTAATCTGTTGCGATGTTGTACCGGTTGCTATTGACTGTTTATTAGCCGCACTGGAATAAATACTACTCAAGTTACCGTTTAGCGACAGGACCGGATAAAGGGCTCCTTTAGCCACTTGCACACCCAAAGCCGCACTCTTAACACGCATATCGGCTCCCTTCACTTCGGGTAAATTTGTCGCGGCTATGTCAAAGAGTTGCTGAACAGTAGCCGTATAAGGATCTAAACCGGGATCTGGCACATTTATCGGCTCCACTTCAAATGCCTGATTAATTGGTACATTCATAGCCTGAAGCAGCGCAACTTTAGCCAGATCGAGCGTATTTTGGGCCGTTACGATATCGACTTCATTACTGGCCAGGGTTGCCCGAAGTTCAAACAGATTTGCTTCCGGAGCCGATCCGGCATTGACCAGTCGTTGGGTCCGGTCCAATTGGGCTCTTGTCACTTCAGACTGACGTTGTGCAATAGATAATTGCTCTGTGCCCGTTAGCACATTTAAATAATTTTGCGCAACAGTCAGTGATATGTTGTTTTGGGTTGCTTTTAACTCGTGCTGGCTGGCCTGAAGGATCAGGTCATTTTGCTTGATCGTATTCCGCAATACCAGCCCATTATACAGGGTTACTGCCCCGTTTAATTGATAACTACCCGACACAATTGACTGCTGGACAAATCCATTGGATTGTGGGTTAATACTCCGTCCTCCATTCAGGCCCTGATTGGCTTGAAAATTCGTTGTCGGCAATAAGTTCAGGCGTGACTGGTGCAACAGTAAATCATTGTTGGCGACAGTAAGTTGTCCTTGTCGAACAGTGATATTGTTTTGCTGAGCAATCTCGATGCACTGCAATAAATTTAGCCGGGCGGGTGCACCAGCCGCTAAAGCTGCAGTAACGTCACCGGTCGACGCTGTAGTGGGCGTACTCTGGGCATACGTTCCTGATAAACTCGTTGTGAATAGCAGAGCAACAACGGCCCCGACTTGTTTCCACGCCACTTGCATGTTCGCTGGATTTTGATGGTTCAATGTTACAAACTTACCTTCGGGGCAACTATTATTTTGGGATAAACGGCGCAAACTAAGCATGTTTCTGGTTTATAATTCGGATATACTTACGGAAGATGAGTTTCGGCTGCCAGTCGACGACCGGGCCTTCCAATATGGAGATGGCCTTTTTGAAACCATCCGTTACGAAAACAACCACCTTTGGTTCTGGCCTGACCATATGACCCGGCTCACAACCGGGATGGCGGCTCTCCGTTTACAATTACCTGTACATTTTACTGAATCATCGGTTCAGCAGCTCATTCTTCAGCTGCTTTCGGCCAATGATTTACTGACTCAACCGGCTCGCATTAAACTCCAGATCTGGCGCAAACCCGGTGGCCTGTATACGCCTACCAGCCACGAAATCAATTACTTGATCACTGCTCGCCCAGGCGTACCGTTTCATATCACCGAACAGACAAAAATAGGAATTTATAGCACAATTCGGTTATCTGAATCACCAGTATCTGCCAGTAAAACGCTTAATTCGTTACCATATATCCTGGCGGGTTTATACAAGCAGGAGAATGGATTCAACGATGTCATCTTACTAAGTACAGAAGGGCATCTGGCGGAGTGCATTGCATCGAACCTGTTTTGGTTCAACGATCAAACGCTTTTTACGCCTTCGCTCAAAACCGGTTGCATCAATGGCATCGCCCGGCGGCAGTTGCTCCGGCGATATACCGATTGCCGGGAAGGTTTTTTCCTGCCTTCGGACCTAGAAGCTGCCGATGTCGTTTTTGCCGCAAACGTTATGGGTATTCAAATTTTGAGCGGAAAAATGACCGAAACACAAGTTGGTTCTCTTTCATCGATTTTCACTGGCTGTTAGTTTAGATTTTGTCTCTGTAATCATCAAGCGCCGTGCCATCGTTCATTACTAACTGACTGTCAGTCTATTACAAAAATACAATTACCCATCTCGTCCGTTCTCGGACAGCTTTTCGATCAAAAGCGGACAAATTTCAGCTCGTTTGTCTACGACAAATAAGGTCAGCAATACGTAGCTCCCTGGTCAGGCGAATCGGTCTTTGACCTGTCCTTACATCTCTTTTTCTCTTACCTTTACCTTAAGCAATGATAGCTGTTGACCGTATAAAACAACTCAGCGTATCCTTCAGCCTGATCGATTGACGCTATCGCCCCACGAAACTTTCCAAAACCAATATGACTTTTTGCGTCTTATTGGTTTATGAGCCAGATGAAACAATTTCAAGACTTATCCCCCCGCCGTCAGGAGCAACTCATGGCGTTTGATCGATTACTGACCATCATGGACGAGTTGCGCGCTCAGTGCCCCTGGGACCGCAAACAAACGATGGATAGCCTTCGACATTTGACCATTGAAGAGACTTACGAACTCTCCGACGCTATTCTGGAAAAGGATATGAATGAGATCCGTAAAGAACTCGGCGATCTGCAATTGCATCTGGTTTTCTATGCCAAAATAGCGTCCGAAACGGCGACAGAAGCATCAGACCGATTCGACATGGCCGATGTTTTGACCAGCGTCTGCGAAAAATTGATAAGCCGCCATCCCCATATTTACGGCGATACAGTTGCAGAAACCGAAGAACAGGTGAAAGCAAACTGGGAACAGCTTAAACTAAAGGAGGGCAATAAATCTGTTTTAGGGGGTGTACCGGGCTCGTTGCCTGCCCTCGTTAAGGCTATGCGCATCCAGGAAAAAGCACGCGGAGCCGGTTTCGACTGGGAAGAAAAACAACAGGTTTGGGAAAAAGTAGAAGAAGAGATGCAGGAATTTAAAGCCGAGTTCAACACCGATACGAACGAAGTGATCGATACCGAACGTGCTGAAGGTGAGTTTGGTGACCTCTTGTTCTCCCTCGTAAATTACGCCCGCTTTATTGACATAAATCCAGAAACAGCCCTTGAGCGAACAAACAAAAAGTTTATCAAACGCTTTACCTATCTGGAACAGCAGGCACGCGCCAACGGCAAATCACTCAATGAGATGACATTGGCTGAAATGGACGTATACTGGAACGAAGCCAAAACGATCTGACCTGACTACCCATATAATGCGAATCGCCTTTATCACTGACATCCATATCGATACTGCCGATAAAAAGCCACAGGGTATCAACGTACGGCAAAATTTTCTGAACGCACTGGCCTTTCTGACAGAGCTACAACCTAGTTGTCTGGTTATTGGCGGAGACATCTGTAATACGGTCGGCGACCGCGCCATTTACGAATGGGTAAAGCAGACGCTTGATACGTTGCCCTTTCCGTATTATGTTATTTCGGGAAACCACGACGATTCGGTGCTGCTCGCTGAGGTGTTCGGCAGAACGAACAACCTCCACAACGACGAATTATTTTATGCCTTGCCCCTTGAAGGTCGACCAACTTTGTTTCTGGATACGTCGAAAGGGGAATTCTCGCCAAAACAATGGGCCTGGCTACGTGAATACATGGCTGCTCTGCGCAACAATAATGTGCTGATCTTTATGCATCACCCACCCCTGCCAGCCGATGTGACGTATATGGACGCGCATTATCCGTTTCGACAAAGTGCTGATTTCCTTGAGCTAGCCAAAAGCTCATCGTGCCATATTACGGTCGTATGTGGACATTACCACGTCGAAAAAGTTGTTCAGCGGGGTAATCTGATGATGTTGCTGACCCCATCAACCTTTTTCCAGATGAAGCATGACCCAACCGATATGGTCATTGATAATCATTGTGTTGGTATACGCGAAATCAACCTTACCACCCACGGAACAAACAGCACAGTCCATTATCTTTAACGGCAGGAAATCTCCGTAAGTAGTTCGTTTAGGGTCATGCCACGCTTTCTGAGAATCGGTTGTTTGGTCATGCTGATCAGTGCCAATGCCATTGGCCAGATGAGCGATTACCGCGTTTATTTCGGAACAACGCTTCAACGGCCGCAACAGATCATTTTACGACAGTGGCAGCAAAATCGACAGTTACGCTATCTGACGGTGAACCCGCAAACGCTGGAAACGGCTATTGTTGCTCTGCCTTCCAGTAATGTTCAACCATTGCCGTGGGCAAAGCTGGCCCCGCAATTTCAGAAAACACCCTATCTGCGGGCCATTCGTGCCGAACAACAACGCGATCAGAATTTACAGGATGCCGGGCTGGAACGCGCCGATACGACTGAGCGGGGCTTTAGCCTGACCATTGACCTCTGTCCATCGAACAAACCGCTAACCCGTTCGGTATTTGAGCAGTTAATTGCCGCTTTCGAACCAGAAGAGAAACCGATTCCGATCACGATCACCATTACGGGTCTGTGGATGGCGCGCCATGCTCAGGATCTGGCCTATTTAAAAGGGTTGGTCAGTCGGGGCGATCTGGCTATTACCTGGGTCAATCATTCGTACTATCATCACTACGATCCGCGTCTGCCGTTGAGCGTCAATTTTTTGCTGGAGCCCAACACAAACCTCACGAATGAAATTCTGCTCAATGAACAGGCAATGATCAAAAATGGACTGACACCCTCGCCTTTCTTCCGATTCCCGGGTCTGGTTTCTGATAAGTTCGTGTTTGATCGGGTCCTGGCATTCGGCCTGCTACCGATCGGCTGCGATGCCTGGCTTGCCAAAAATCAACAACCCAAACAAGGTAGTCTGGTATTAATTCACGCGAATGGCAATGAGCCGGTTGGCATTGCCGACTTTATCCGGCTTATTCGACAAAAAGCAGACTCTATCCGGAATAAGACCTGGTTGCTGTATCAACTGCCAACGAGTATTGTCGATACAGTAGGGAAATGATCATCAGTCTAAAACGCCGGTCATTATTCCAGTCGTTTTTCCAGCGCTTCAACTTTCTGCCGTAGCTGACGAATTTCATCAATCAGTATATGCATCTCGTCCTGCTCTTTTTCCTGATCTTCTTCAATAAAAAAATTGGCAACATAACCCGTAAACGTACCAAACAGACCCACCCCGGCAATCATCAGTACAGCCGCAATGAACCGCCCAAGCGTTGTAACCGGAAATCGGTCCCCATACCCAACGGTTGTGATCGTAACAAACGCCCACCAGAGTGCATCAGAAGGGGTTTTGATGTTTGCTTCCGGAACCTTTTCCACGTATAAAATCGCCACCGCGCCGAAAATCATGAGTAACACCGAACTGAGCAGAACGACGGAAAGTGTGCCGTTAGCGCGGTTTCGGAAGAGATACGTCAGGAATTCGCGCATCGAACGGAACGCCCGAACCATGCGCAGGATTCGGACAACGCGCACTAATTGCCCTAATCGAAACCAGTCGAGGGCCGGAATGCTGGCCAGTAGATCGATCCAGCCCCACCGCATAAATTTCAGCTTGTCGGGGGCCTGATAGAGTCTCAGAAAGAAATCGAACAGAAAATAAACACAGATACCCGTATCGATCTGGTCGAGTAATTGCCGGGTATCCTCATACATTGGCGCCAGTTCCCGAATAAGCAGAGCCAGTACAACATACACGGACAAGACCAGCATGATAACCTGATGCAACGTCAGTTTTGAATAGGTTGGTTGGCTCATACCGGATAAAGTTGCTGATTACAGACCGGAAAATGCTGGATGAATCATAAAGCTGATTTAAAGAACCAGTAAAAGTTGCTTAATCCAATTTTTTTGTCAGGATTCTTTGGCTTTAAGCCGTGCCACGGTTATTATGAACGCAATTAGTAACCGTGGCACGGCTTAAAGCCAAAGAATCCTGACAAAATTAACTACCAGGCGCTGGCAGTCGTCAGCTTATCGATGGCTGATTTATCCAGTTTCACCTCGGTAGCTTTGGCTATATCGTGCAACTGATCGACGCTGGTTGCACTGGCAATAGGAGCCGTGATGCCCGGCCGTGCCATCAGCCAGGCCAGCGAAACCTCGGCGGGGGTTGCGTTATACTGCTCGGCTACCTCATCGAGCGCTTTCAGGATGGCAAATCCACGGTTGTTCAGGTATTTCTTAACGCCCTGCCCGCGCGGGCTTTTCGACAAATCGGTTTCCGAACGATATTTACCCGTCAGGAAACCACTTGCCAGCGAGAAATAGCTGATAACACTTATGCCATTTTGCTGTACAATTGGCTCATACAGCGTCTCATATTTTTCCCGATCGTATAAATTATATTCGGGTTGGAGGCTCTGATAGATTGGATACCCCAGTTTTTCGCTGATTTTCAACGATTCAACCAGTCGCTCAGGTGTAAAATTCGACGCACCAATAACCCGCATTTTACCCTCTTTGATTAATTTATCAAAGCCATCGAGCGTTTCTTCAATGGGCGTATCCAGGTCATCGTAATGGGACTGATACAGGTCGATATAATCTGTTTGCAGGCGTTGGAGGGAAGCGTCGACAGCGCGTTTTAGGTAATCTTTTCCTAATCCCTTTTTATCGGGAGCCAGTTCTCCACCAAGTTTGGTGGCAATGATAACCTGATCACGCTTGCCACTTCGTTTTAGCCAATTACCGATAATTGTTTCTGATTCTCCCCCCTGATTTCCAGGAACCCAGCGCGAATACACATCGGCCGTGTCGATCAGATTGAATCCGGCATCCACAAAGGCGTCCAATAACTGAAATGATGTCAGTTCATTTGCCGTCCACCCAAATACGTTACCGCCAAATGCCAGCGGTGCTACTGACAGCTCAGAACTGCCAATGGTACGTTTTTCCATTACGTTGTTGGTTTATGTTGCCATAAGTTTGAAAAGAAACCATGGTCATTTGACAACCGGCTCACCCGGTGAACAGTTTCCCAAAAACGTTACCAGATTATGAAGCAGGATAATGTCCTGCGCAAACAAAACGGCCCTGAGCGACCCGATCGGGTTGCTCAGGGCCGTTAAAGCACTGACTCAGAGTGGGCGTTACCGATAAACTACCGAGCTGAATAGTTCGGCGCTTCTTTCTGAATAGCAATATCGTGCGGATGGCTTTCGCGCGAACCCGCCGTAGTGATTTTCACGAATTTAGCCTGTTGCAGGGCCGTAATATCGGCCGCTCCGCAATAGCCCATCCCTGCTTTCAAACCACCAACCATCTGGTAAACGATTTCGGCTACTTTCCCTTTGAAGGGAACCCGGCCCACAATACCTTCAGGAACGAGTTTCTTGATATCGTCTTCGGCATCCTGGAAATAACGGTCTTTTGAGCCGTCTTCCATCGCTTCTACCGATCCCATACCCCGGTACGTTTTGAATCGACGACCTTCGTATAGTACGACTTCGCCGGGAGCTTCTTCAGTTCCGGCCAGAAGTGAACCAATCATAACAGTACTGGCACCACCGGCAAGAGCCTTTGTGATATCGCCCGAAAAGCGAATACCACCGTCGGCAATAACCGGAACACCCGTACCCTGCAAGGCCTTCGCCGACTCATAAACAGCCGTTAACTGCGGCATGCCAATACCGGCAATGATCCGGGTTGTGCAGATACTACCTGGTCCTACGCCTACTTTCACAGCATCGGCACCTGCATCAGCCAGCGCCTTCGCACCTTCGCCGGTTGCCACGTTTCCGGCAATTACCTGAAGTTTCGGGAACTGTTCCTTAATCTTACGTACGGCATCCAGCACTCCTTTCGAGTGACCGTGAGCCGTGTCGACACTGATTACATCGACACCTGCTTTCACCAGAGCCTCGATGCGTCGGTTCAGGTCAGGCGTTACTCCCACAGCTGCCCCTACGCGTAAGCGGCCCAACTCGTCTTTACAGGCGTTAGGATGGCTCTTTTTCTTCAGAATGTCTTTGTAAGTAATCAGACCGACCAATTGATAATCAGCATTAACGATTGGCAGTTTTTCGATACGGTATTCCTGGAGAATACTTTCGGCCTCTTCCAGCGTCAGACCTTCCCGCGCTGTAATCAGCTTTTCGCGGGTCATGATGGACGTAACCGGTTTCGAAAGATCGTTCTGGAAGCGCAAATCGCGGTTGGTCAGAATGCCGACTAGCTTGCCGGATTCATCGACAACCGGAATACCGCCAATTTTGAATTCGCGCATAATTTTCAGCGCATCAGACAGGGTAGCGGTTTCAAGCAGCGTGATGGGATCGATAATCATCCCACTTTCGGAGCGTTTGACTTTACGGACCTGATCGGCCTGTGCCTCCACGCTCATGTTTTTATGAATAATCCCGATGCCTCCTTCCTGCGCCATCGCAATTGCCAGCGCCGACTCCGTAACGGTGTCCATTGCCGCCGAAATAAGCGGAATGTTCAGGCGGATGTGGCGGGTAAGCTGGGTGGTGGTGTTCGTATCGCGTGGGAGCACCTCCGAATAGGCAGGTAGCAGCAATACGTCGTCGTAGGTGAGAGCCTCGTAAAGAAACTTACTCGTATCTAAGCTCATGGCAAATAAACAGGTGGTGTTATTTGCCGGACAAAATTACGAATAAATTCGGAACTATGATTACACAGATTATAGGATTTACAGGACTTTCCCACGTAGTTTAACCAAACTGGTCAATTTCCTGACGATTAAGCCTTCCGAAACGAATTAACCCAGCTAATTCAACTTGATACTGATCGTCTTTCCGGCATCGCCAACGCTGAATTTACAGTCATTAAATTTAGGGGCCGACATGGTTGGGCGAAAGTTATTGCTAAATCCGTAGGGCTCTTTGGGAATACCAAATATGCGTTTATCCATTTGTCCGTTCCCATTCTCATCGTGAAAAACCGCGACTGCATAATCGCCGGGTTCGACCGAAAATGTGGTTTCAACGCTCTTCTGAGTGGCTTCAATCTTTTTTCCGTCCAGCGGTTTTCCATCCGGAAAATTGCTCCCGGCACGAAATAAGGCTACATATACAGCGCCTTTCAATGTACGAACATTCTGAATGTCGACTTTTAGATTAGCTTTTTTGGGCGATTTTACCGGATCTTCGCCAGATAGAAAGAGGCTGATAGCTGAAAGCAAAATGAGCATAGAGGCAGTGTTTTTCTAAAAACGGATTTATCTTGCAATTATGATAGCCCAACCGCCACCTACCCCCAAACGATGGATCACCAAACCCTTTCCTGATTCGGGGGAGCAACAGGCAGCTATCAGGTCATTAGCCCAATCACTTAATGTCAGTCCATCGCTGTCCGCTCTCCTGGTTCAGCGTAGCGTACATACCTTCGACGAAGCCCGGACGTTCTTTCGGCCCGAAATCGGTCATCTGCATGATCCCTTCGAGATGAAGGATATGGATCGGGCTATTATGCGACTGCAAATGGCCATGCTCCCCGAACGTCAGGAAAAAATCCTGATTTATGGCGACTACGATGTCGATGGCACGACCTCGGTGGCATTGGTTTATGGCTTTTTAAAAAAATACCACCCAACGATCGATTATTACATTCCGGATCGATACAAAGAGGGTTACGGCATTTCGCTGCAGGGTATTCAGTGGGCAGCAGAAAATGGGTTCTCACTGATTATTGCGCTCGACTGCGGTATTAAATCCATTGAGCGCGTGGCCGAAGCCAAAGCCCTTGGCGTCGACTTCATTATCTGCGATCACCACCGCCCCGGCACTGAATTGCCCGACGCGGCTGCGGTACTGGACCCCAAACGGGAAGACTGCCCGTATCCATACAAAGAATTGAGCGGGTGTGGCGTTGGCTTTAAGCTATTGCAGGCCTTCTGTCTTTACAAAGAGATTGAGATGGATGAGTTATATCCTTATCTTGATCTGGTTGTTGTCAGCATTGCGTCAGACATTGTGCCGCTTACGGGTGAGAACCGCGTGTTGGCGTACTATGGCTTAAAATACATTAACTCCACACCGCGTACCGGCCTGAAAGCCTTAATTAAAATAGCTGGGTTTTCGCGGGAACTGGACATTACGAACCTTGTATTTGGGTTAGGTCCCCGGATCAATGCCGCCGGACGAATTCAGCATGCCAAAGCTGCCGTACAGCTTCTGCTCGCCGAGTCAGAAGAAGAAGCGGATGACTTTGCGATGGCGATCAATAAGCACAATAACAGCCGACGCGAATTCGATACCAGTATTACGGAACAGGCTCTGGCAATGATTCGGCAAAGCGAGTCCATGATGAGCGCTAAAACAACCGTTCTCTACGATGCCAGCTGGCATAAGGGTGTTATTGGTATTGTAGCCTCCCGATGCATCGAGCATTTTCACCGCCCAACCATCATTCTAACGCAGTCGCACGATAAAGCCGCCGGCTCGGCTCGATCGGTGCCGGGTTTCGATGTTTATGAAGCCATAGAGGAGTGTGCCGATCTGCTCGAACAATTCGGCGGTCACACCTTTGCGGCTGGGATGACGATGTCGGTTGAGAATATCGACGCGTTTCGCCAAAAATTTGAAGAAGTGGTGTCCCGTAAAATCACGGAAGAACATCTTACTCCGCTTATCGACATTGACCTGCCGCTGGACTTCAGCGAGATTAACGACAAGCTGGTTCGGATTGTGAAACAGATGGGGCCATTTGGCCCGCACAATTTGCAGCCCGTATTCATGACGGAGGATGTGTATTTAGCCAGCGATCCGATTATCATGAAGGAAAAACACCTGAAAGTCAGCCTGCGCCAGGGCCGGTCGGGGCATACGTTAACAGCTATTGGTTTCGGGTTCGCTCATCTGGCCGATCAACTTCGTCGTGGAGAGCCTTTCTCAGTCTGTTATCAGGTCGAACAAAATTTTTACAACGGAAATGTATCGTTACAGCTGATGCTGAAAGACATACGATGCTAACGGCAACTTCCAGTTATTCAGTTGTAGCGTAGCAATAGGCCGCGACAAATTGACCTACGACTACGCTACTGATTTATGGTAAATCCAGCACCTCGTGCGCTACTTTCCAGGACGAATCGGGCTGTCGTTTCCAGATGCGTATAAACGGCCCTTTTTTGTCCTGCTGTTCAACGTATCCGTACACAATACCCATATCCCCGGATGAGGCCACGGCCACCCGGCTAAGTGTGTAGGTAGCCGGTGCCGTTCCGGTTTCGGCCACATTCAGGGCGTCGGGACCAATGGCGGGCAAATGACCGGCTCGATAAAGCCGTACGGGCTGATTTTGGCCGATAGCGGACTGATAAGCGTCTCGTAATGATTGACTTCCGGCCAGTTTTATCAATTTCAGTTCAGCATCAAGCAGTTCTATCCGGCGGGCTACGGTATCAATTTTGTCCTGCATTTTCTGATTATAGACAGCCGGAACGATCAGATCAGCGATTGGTTGTTTTGGGTCATCATGCCGGATACCAACATCGGCAATAGCTTCCCATGTGCCCGTGCTATTTTTCTGCCAGATCGTTGTATAATGCCCAAAGCCAACGGGTGTATCCGTTTTGGTTTTAGGTCGCACTTCAAAAGGACCTGTCGTGTAGCCCAAATCTCCCGAAGCAGCAATGTCAGCATGAACGGGTCGCCACGAAAGAACACCCGGCAGGAAGGGTGCTTTTTCGTACAACGGCTTACCAAGCGCAAACTTGCCTTCCAGCACGACAACGGCCTCTGGCGATAAAAATTTAGAAAAGCCCGCTTTAACACCTTCCCGTTCAGTGTAAGCAGAGAAGGCGCGTTCAGCGCCTACCAGGGCCTGATAATCAGACGCAAGCGTTGGCAGTGCAGACGTCGATTGGGCAGCAACAGTACCTGCCACCTGTAGTAGTGTTACGAGTGCAATTAGTAGTTTTTTCATGAAGTGATTAGCTATTGACGTGATGACAACATATCTGAGTCACGCCGGAAAGTGCAAAGATTTACGCGTTGCTTATGGTCCGAAAGCGGAATCGAACCGAATTGATAAAAGATATAGTCTAATCAGCGTTGACAGGCGTTGAATTGCGTTTTTCGTTTGCGCTGTTCGCTACGCTTCTTCGTTACAGTTGATCGATTACCTCAGGCAATTCAACGCCATTTTTTCCCAATCCAATCAACTTTCACTTGATAGTCAATCCCGACCATCGCTATCTTTGATTAACCGCGGGGTAACTTTCTTAACTAAACATCACTTGAAACCAGTCAACGATCGATGGGTACGCGTCAGCGGTATTGGCCTGTTGTTGCTGCTTGATCTGTATTCAACCCAGACCTTTGTTCAGCCATTTGGCCTGGCGACACTCAAAGCTGTGCTTGAATTTGTGATCCTGACGACGATGACCTGGGAAGTCAATCGGTGGATTCTTGTGCTATTCAGGAAATGGTTTCCGCTGCTGTCTCAAACCAAAAAGCGGATTCTATTAGTGCTTCCGGTTTGCTGGATAGCCACGATCCTGATTGACTGGCTAGACATGTCGGTGATCAATGCTACGGGCTTTCATGCACCTTATCCACCCGCATCGTTTCTTAATACCCTGCCCGGCGCTTTGATTTGGAGTGTATTGATTGTGGGCGTTCAGGAAGCGGTCTATTATTTTGCCCGACTCCTGAAAGCCGAAAAAGAGACCGAAGCACTGAAGAAAGAAAACCTGCAAACGCAACTGGAGAGTCTCAAGCAGCAGGTTAGTCCGCACTTTCTGTTCAACAGTCTCAATACGCTGTCGTATCTGATTGGTGATGATGCCAAACAGGCGGAGAAGTTTCTGGATGAGCTTAGTAAAGTATACCGTTATCTACTCCGTAATAATGAAAATGAGCTAACGAATCTGGCAACAGAAATGCAGTTTATCCGGTCGTATTTCCATCTGCTCAAAACCCGATACGGCGATAGCCTTCATTTACAACTGGCCATAGAACCGCGTTACGAGGCTTATTTACTGCCTTCACTAACGCTGCAATTACTGCTCGAAAATGCGGTCAAGCACAATATTATTCATAAAACCCAACCACTGACGGTTCAGATCATGACCAAGTCGGATGGCCAGCTTACCGTAAAAAATAACCTCCAGAAGAAAACCCAGCATATGCCTTCGACCCGGATAGGTCTGGCCAATATTGCGGCAAAATTCCGGCTCCTCAATCAGTGCGAGATTATTGTCGAGGAAACGGAGCATGAATTTGCGGTAACCATCCCGCTTATGAGCAATTAACCTCTCATTTTCGAATAGCCCTCATCAACACGTCCTAACGTCAATTTACATGAATATCCTGATTGTTGAAGATGAAGAAATGGCTGCCAAAAAGCTCATTAAAACGCTGGCTTCCGTTGAACCAACAGCAACAGTAGTCGGTGTTACTGGCAGCATTTGGGAAACCGTTGCCTGGTTGCAGGCGAATGGTCCGGGTCAGGCCAGTGCACCCGATCTAATTTTAATGGATATCGAACTGGCTGATGGTCAAAGTTTTCAGATTTTCAAGGAAATCGATGTCAAATGCTCCGTCATTTTCACAACCTCCTACGACGAATATGCCATCAAAGCGTTTAAGGTAAATAGCGTCGATTATCTGCTTAAACCCATTCAGGCCGACGAACTGGAGGCCGCTCTGGCTAAATTTCATCGGTTAAAAGCACACTATCGGTCAGGCAGCACCGGCAACGCTCTAACGATGGAAAGGCTGGTCCAGGAGCTCCATCAGAAACTACAGCCCAAAGAGTACCGGCAACGGTTTCTGGTAACCTATGCTCACAAGCTGATCGCGATTGATACACAACAGATCGCTTACTTCTTCAGCGATAACAAAATGAATCAGTTCAAGACAATCGACGGTCGGAAAATGGCCATTGATTACACGCTCGACGAACTCGAAACAATGCTTGACCCCAGGCATTTTTTTAGGATCAACCGGTCCTTTCTCATATCCGTATCCTGTGTCGATCAGATCCAGCCATATTTCGGTAATCGGCTGGCGCTTCAGCTCAAACCCGCTATTGATAAAGAGGCCGTTGTGAGCCGGGAAAAACTGACTCCCTTTAAAGACTGGATGGGGAAATAGTTCAGGATTCAATCATTTTCTAGTATGCTGATTAGTTCGCCGAACAATCGGCAAAATCGGCATTCGCGTTAGCTGAATTCGTGTTCAGGAAACTCGAACAGCGTAGCAACTTATTTTTCGCTAATACCTACTACCAGTCAATCCGAAAATTATACGGTTCATGTAGCAATATAAGCACTTCATCCCGATCAATAATTGTTCCTGTGCAGGCGATGGTAGTTTTGTATATAGGACTTCGGCTTCGAGCCGTGCCACGGTTATTAGGAGTACGATTAGAAACCGTGGCACGGCTCGAAGCCGAAGTCCTAGTATAGAGAAAAGAGCGTCGGTTTAAAACTGATTTTCTTTTCTCTCGCAGGCAACTCCTCTCCAATCAACGCATGAAAAAGACGGCTCTTCTGTTTCTGATAAGCCTTATACTGATCGTTGCAGGCTGCAAAACCCAGAATGGTTATTCACCCGGATCAGACGCGGGCTATGCTACTGGCAAGGTGCTCGATACGCGGGGAAACCCTATTTCAGACGCTAAAATTATGGCGACCAATACTCTTTGTGCCAACACCCATCTGGTAGGCACAACGGATGCCAATGGAAATTATAAGATCAAAATTCCAGCTGGTGTCTGGAAGATGTCCGCTGAAATTGACCGTACGTACTACGGTCATCAGTTTCAACTATCGCTCCACCCCGACCATCCCGAAGTTTTCACGGGGCAGGACGGCGTCATCTGCAACTTTGAGTGGCGCCTTTATGGGCCTAAAGTTGGTCAAACCGATCGCTTTTACGGCGGTGAGGTAAAGATTAGCAAAAGCAAAAAAAGCCGGATTAATGACCTGGAAAACATTGTCTTTACCTTCATCCCGGTCAGTCCGCGAATTGACGGCTCAGCCGGTCAGCCCGAAACCATAACCTGCGGCCCTCGCGGCACGCAGGATTACGCCCGTTTCCCGGATTTACCGATTGGCCAGTACCGGATTTCGGCCAGATACCGCCCAACCGGGCAGCGCATCTATCTCCGCAATAACGCTGGTGGCACGTATCTGGCCGATGGCTCTGTAACCGCCGGATTCAGTGGGAATAAAAAATCTGACTCCTGCATAAACTGTATGACACTGGAATTCAGAGATTAGCGAGCGTATTTACGAATCGGTTCAGGTGCCGTAGAAGTGGTGATCGGGCACGTTGCTCTTACTACGTTTCAGATAAGTAACACCTTTGTTTAACCATAATTAAAAGTCGCTACAGAACGTATAACCAAAGCCTTACAACTGTTTTATCATATTTCGCACAAATTTCCCCTACAAACTGTTATGGTAATAATCGTCCCTAATCCGGTCGATTATCGACTATGCAATCTGATCCCGTTAGTACGATAGTTTCAGCAACGCGCCCAACAGAACCGCATCAGCGGGCCAGTCAGCCCAGCCCGACTGATTTTTGGGAAACGGCTCGCACCTTAGGCATACCCGCAGCCCTTTGGCGTCTGCCCAATCAGCAGGACAAACACCTGATCGTATCCTTTGACGAAATATTACCTCGTGTTTCGGCCGATCTGGAAGAATTACCCGCCGGATTTCTTATTAGCCCATTCGATAACCTGAATACAGATACCGAAACGCCCGCCCGAACGCTGTTTCTACGAGCCGACATTCAGGCTGCTTTTTCGGATAATGGCCAGATTCAGCCTGTAGTCATTACTCCTGGAGAAACGGCCCATCGATTTCAGGAAGTGCTCGCGGAGCAACCGAAACGTCGCGCTGCCCGGCAGCCGAAACCAGTAAAGCCTACACCTATTGTCGATCCGGCAGCCGAAGCACAGTATTTGTCTAACGTTGCCGAAGCCGTTGAAGCCATGCAGCGGGGTGAATTCAGAAAAGTAGTCTTATCCAGAACGAAACAGCTGGAGTTTGCCGATGCACCCAATGCGGTTGCCTTGTTCGATAAACTCTGTCAGAAATATCCGACAGCTTTTGTTTCTGCGGTTTCTATTCCCGAAAAAGGGCAAATCTGGATCAGTGCAACGCCCGAACGATTAGTGAGTGTTAACGCAGATGGCATTTTTCAGACCAACTCGCTGGCAGGAACTCAGCTGGCTTTTGAGCCGGACGGAACCCCAAAGCGGCCATCGGAAGCGATGTGGTCGCAGAAAGAAATTGAAGAGCAGGCATTGGTAAGTCGCTACATTATCGAATGCTTTAAGAAAATTCGATTGCGCGAATACCTCGAAGAAGGGCCGAAAACGATCATTGCGGGTAATCTGATGCACCTCGGAACCACATTCACGGTCGACACACAGGCAGTGCGTTACCCACAACTCGGAACAGTGATGTTGCGGTTACTCCACCCCACATCGGCCGTCTGCGGTACCCCCCGCGATGTAGCTTTTAACTTTATCAGGCAACACGAAACCCACGACCGCGAGCTATATAGCGGTTTTCTGGGACCGGTCAACATGAACTCCGATAATACCGTATTATCATCCAGCGATCTGTTCGTTCATATTCGCTGTATGAAGCTGGAGGGCCGGATGGCAACTTTATACGCCGGAGCTGGCCTGACTGAATACTCGGTACCCGAACGCGAATGGCAGGAAACTGAAATGAAATGTCAGACGCTTCTTTCCGTAATCAGCGAGTAATAAACAGTTTCAAATAGGCAGTTAGCAGATCTCAGTTCCCAATTGAGAATTGATCACTACTAACTGCCCATCGAAACTATTCTTCCGCTCCTTCTGCAGGATCGTTTGGCGCGCGCGACCCTTCTTCCGAAGTGCGATCACCGGCTTCGCTTGCAGCCGACGATTGGGTATCGGCGTCTGGTGCAGTGCCTTCGGTATCAGCATCTGCCGTCGTAACTAGTGGTTCTTCTTTAGATGGTGTCATGCTTTGCGGGGATTAAAGGGTTCATGTAAGGGACAAGAGTAGTTTTCTACTCCATGCTGTCGTCGTCCAGATCGTCGTCAATGCTGTCGTCGTCCAGATCTTCATCAAGATCAAGATCGTCATCGCTGAACTCGTCTTCAATGTCAGCTAAATCGGCTTCGCCGTAACCGCTGGCAGCCCCGGAGCCCAGGTCATCAAATTCGGCTCCGTCGAAGTCGTCGTCCTCATCATCGTCTTCAAAGGCGGCTGCTTCAGGGTCAGGGTTCAACATCAGCACGTCTTCGTCCTGATCAAACGTTGGCTGGTAAATCATGGTTGCAAGAGTCTATTAAGTGATTTCAAACGTCATAACGCGGCACTTTGCCAGATGTTTGCCGCGCCGTAAAATTATTGACTAAACGAATATAAACACCATACTAGGTTTCCTGCCTAAAAAATCAGACAATTAGTTTCGCTATCAACGGGTTAGCCTGCCCGATAGGCGCGCTATAGGCGATTTTCCGTCTTTTTTCAAGGAATAATCCTCTCTTATCGCGCTAATTTTTTTAAGTTTTTTTTCGAGGCTCACTATTTCGGCCCGCGATTATCTATAGTCAGCCAACCCGAACCCACGTTTTATATGGCTATGAGGCTATAAACGCGGTCACGTGAGTAAGACGTATTAGTTAGAAGCCAGTGGTTTAGTGGCCATCATTACCTGACCATCAGACTCCCAGGCACACACGACCGTTTTTCCCGCCACAGCCAGACTAGGCATCTGCCCCTTGCCCAAAACAGCAGGCAAATCACCACCAATTTTTATCCATACGGTCCCATTCTCATCCCAGGCCAATACGGGTGCGGTGGCTTCTCCGGCAAGGGTTATGTTCCTCCCAGTTGCTACGGCCTGTTCCGGCTCACCAGGGACACACGTGTACAGCGTGTTTTCGCGACGCCAAACCGTAAGAGGCTTACCCGTTTTCGGCACGACTACGGCGCCACCATCCATTGGGCAAGCCTTTACTTTCCAGGTGCCGGTGCCCAATTTCTGCGCGGGTGCATAGGTCAATCCACCATCGGTCGAATGAGCAAGGTAAAGGTCACGCGAGCCGCCAAGCCAGTTTCTAAATTGAACATAGACATCGTTATTCCTGGCTTTGACCGTCACGCGGCAACATTCGCATACCGTGCCATCGGGGGAGTAGTAGATAACCTTGTTGGGCGACCAACTGTGTCCTCCATCGTGCGATGTCGCCCCTACAATTTTATTACGCTTATCATCGCGCAAATCGAGCCAAACCGTATGAAAAGTGCCATCTGAAGCGCCGGATACTGACTGAAATCCTTCTTTAGCAACGGCAGGTACATCATTGATACGAACGGCCGGGGACCATTTACGGGTAGTTCGATTCATCGAATAGGCAAACAGATCGCCCTCCCGATTTACGGCCGTAATAACGACGTTCTGGCCAGCAATTGCCACTTGCGGACCTCGCTTGGCACCGGCTACCAAATCGGGCAGGGTAGCCACAGCAACTGGTGCTCCAAACTGAAATTCCGGAGCGCTGGCGGTTGCATAAAAAATGGTCGAATCACGGCCATACACTAAATGCATCGTCCCCTGGTCGTCAGCAATAATTACAGGAAGATGTCCGGGCGCAACGGAGTAGTTAACACTCGGTGTCTGTCTATGTTGGACATGGATAAAAAGGTACAGCAGCAGATAAATCAGGTAGTTCATGGCAAGGAATTAGGGGAAACAAAAATACATCACTTTACTGCAAAATTCCCTATCACTACTACCTCAATACCTAATCATCATGAGTAATCGCTTAAACAGTATCCATCATTTTTTCAGGGATAGAACCGTACGGTATAAAAAGAATAGTGCAGAGACCAGACAGATCCCTGCACTATTCTTAAACGCAGACTATGGGTAAAATCTAGCAAAAAAGGGTAAGGGGTAGGAAAGGACTACTTGATTAATGTCAATTCATTTAACTGACTGGTAATGAACTCTATCTCTAAGGGGGTTAGCTCTACATCGGCGGCAGCAGCATTTTCCAGCGCCTGTTTTTCATTTCGGGCACCAACGAGTGCAATAGTAATTCCTGGCTGCTCAATAGTCCATTTCAAAACCAATTGACCAATTGTCACCTGTTTGTCTCTGGCAAGTGGAGTGATTGTCTCAAGAAAGGCATTGACTCGCCGTAGGTTTTCGTCTGTGAAAAAATACAATGAGCCTCTGTGGTCGTCTGGTGCAAATGTATAGCCTGGCTTCATTTTGCCCGTTAATAAACCCCGTTCCAGTGGACTATAGGCAAGAATCGATAGGTTATGTTCTCTACAATAGGGTAAATCCTCTTTTTCAATGCTACGCTTTACCATGCTGTAGGGCACCTGATCAGAAACCAGATTCATATATCTGGACGCTTCTGCCAGTTGGTCGGCATGGTAGTTGCAAACCCCAGCATACAGTACTTTTCCCTGTTCGATAAGCAGCGAAACCGCTTCCATCGTTTCCTGAATAGGGGTTGTTTTGTCGGGCCAATGTATCTGGTAAAGGTCAATGTAATCGGTACGCAACCTTTTCAGGCTATCTTCACACTCTTTAATGATGCTTTCTTTCCCGGCATATTTATAAATATCAATGGGCTTACCGTCCGTATTTTTACTTTTCATGGCAAAGTCGCCACGAGGCAGATCCCATCTCATTCCATATTTGGTGAGCAGCTGAACATTGTCACGGGGAATATCTTTAATAGCCTCACCAACAATTTCTTCGCTAAGCCCCTGACCATAGATTGGCGCGGTATCGATGGAGGTTACACCCGCATCATACGAGGCTCGAATGGCTCTAATCGCTTCTTTTTTTTCGGTACCACCCCACATCCAGCCACCGGCGGCCCAGGCTCCAAACGTAATGACTGAAATGTTAAGATTTGAATTTCCTAATTTCCGGTATTGCATAGACCTACATGTAAAACGTAATCTGTATCTTTAGGGAACAAACCCGACGCCTTGATAACTATTCTGCCACAAAGGAATAGGTAATTGCTGCATGTGACAAGATCTTTAGTAATAGTTAGTTACTCCTAAAAAAGTTAGTTACAACGATGAGAAAGTTAAGCTCCACTAATTATTTCAATCAAACATTTCTTGAAGAAAAATGTGCTTTGAATGAGCTTATTCATATGCTAAGCAAACGGTGGTTAACCGAAGTATTATTTAGTATAGAAGAAGGGAATAACCGATTTTCAAGTATAAAGGAAGATCTAAAACTAATTAGTGACAATGTGCTGGCCGACCGCTTAAAATTACTGGAGCAATATAAGCTGATTAATAGGAATGATAACTTTCGTGAGGTTCCTGCCAGAGTAGAATATTCATTAACGTCAATAGGCGAAAAATTGAGCGAAATACTGGACGTATTGTGTAAATTTTCAGAAAATGAAATGGAATTTCCCTCCTGACTATTGATCAGGACATTATTAATTACTGAAACGTAAATCATTCATTAAGAATAGGTTATTTTATTCACAATTAGACTGATATACTGGTCTGTTTTTCTTATCAGCATAACGAAAATAGTAGGAAACTCCAATCGTTAACTAACCCGATTCGCACATTTCTTAGTCAGAAATTCAACTATCCTGTTGGCAAATCCTTCAGCTTTACTATCCACAAGCCATAAACCTTCTTACCTGATAATCAGCGGGTAGTAACTCAGTACTATAATTCATCATTTTGAGCTAATAATCGACAAATCATAATAGCAGAAAAACTATTTTTAAGCTAATTCGTTTTAATTTCCACATCTTGGTAATCTCGGATTGCAGTTTGTACAATCTGGCTTTATATGGTATAATGTACAAAACTGTATTAACACAAATCGATTAATCTTTTTGGCAATCAATATATTAAAAGCCATTTCCGAGCTTCTGGTTTTGAGTTGATTAATTTGTGATTTTCTGCTAATTACTGCTGGCGAAACACAGAAATTACGAATAAACGAACACGAAATTTTCAATGAAAGATTATAAACTTCGTCGATTATCTGACCAGCCGATTCTAAAGACAAGTGATGTTAAACCCTCTGTTGACGGATTTGAGGTACTTGGCGCATTTAATCCCGCAGCCTGTCTTGTTGGCGATGAGGTCATTTTGCTGTTACGCGTTGCCGAAGCACCCCCCAGAAAAGAAGGATTCATAGTAGTGCCACTTATCGAAGAACTAAATGGCGTTCCGGAGTTGGCAATAAAAGAGTTTAATGAGCCAGCAGAACCCTACGACCCACGAGTGGTTACGCTCAATGGTAAAGTCTATCTGACCTCATTAAGCCATTTGCGAATTGCCCGCAGTCGCGATGGCATTCAGTTTACAATCGACGAAAAGCCCTTTTTATTCCCGGCCCGAATGGATGAATCATTCGGTGTAGAAGATGCCCGTATTACGTTTCTGGAGGGTAAATACTGGATTACGTATACGGCCGTGTCTGAACATGGTCCGGGCGTTGGGTTAGCGATCACAACCGACTTTAAAACTGTTGAGCGCATTGGTATGATTTTACCTCCGCCCAACAAAGATGTCGCCCTTTTTCCGCAACGTATCAACGGTAAATACATGCTTCTGCATCGTCCAATGGTTTCTGATATCGGCAAACCATCCATCTGGCTGGCAGAATCGGAAGACGGCATCCATTGGGGCAATCACCGCTTTTTGTTCGGAGGTCGGGGCCTGGCCGATAATCCGTTTGCCTGGGAAGGCGCCAAAATTGGTGCCGGGCCGGAGCCGATTTTAACCGATGAGGGCTGGCTCCTGTGTTATCATGGTGCCGACCCAACCCACTCCTACTCGCTGGCTCTGGCATTGCTCGACAAAAACGATCCGGCTAAAGTGCTCGACCGCTCCGATGCTCCTATGCTAACGCCGGAACTCCTCTGGGAACGCGAAGGCTTTTTCCCCAATGTCGTCTTTTCAAACGGGTGGATACGGTGGCCTGATGGACGGATCTGGGTCTACTACGGTGCAGCCGATTCGGGTGTTGGCGTAGCCGAATTGGTGCGGGAATAAATTCACATCTTGCCGTGTATCCTCATTGCAATTTTAATTGACTTGACAAATCAGGTGCGTATCTTGTGGATCTTATGAATCCACTTCCTGAGCATGGCCAGAGCTCAACAAACATGATAATTATAAGATAGTATGAAGATTTTGCAATAATTCTTCATGCAGCAACTTAAACATCTCTTTTTTATCAATTTTTACCCTTTTTACAGTATTTTCGTTGGTTGCTAACGTTCCTCCTACATGAATCGCTTCAATCAACTTCTACTCTGTTTATTTCTCTCAGGTTCCCTATTTGCTCAGACTCAAAAACGACCACTCACTGCCGCCGATTATGACCGATGGCAAAGTGTGCGAGCTGAAAAAATCTCAAACGATGGTCGCTGGATTGCTTACCAGATTGACCTGCAGGAAGGTGACGGACGCCTTGAGGTCACCAGTACCGGCGGTAGTACCAACCGCACACGCTATGTTTTTCCACGTGGTTATCTGGCACAGTTTACGCCCGACAGTAAGTTTCTGGTCATGAAGCTAAAAGCGCGCGCGGCTGATACCAAAAAAGCCAAACTGAAAAAGAGAAAGCCTGATGAAATGCCGAAGGATAGTTTACTAGTGCTGAATCTGGCAACTGGCAAACCAACCAAAATGCCCAACGTGAAATCAGTTGCGTTTGGTAAAGAGACTGGCTCATGGCTGGCGGTTGTGCAGGAGCGCCGGGACAGTCGCGAAGCACCAGCTACCAAACCAGTTGCTCAGAAAGATACGCTCACACCATCACCCCCGGTTTCGACTACCACCGTAGCTACTCGAAAAGGCCCGGTTAAAAAGCCCAAAGGCGACGACCTTACACTCCTGAATCTGGCCGATGGTACACGCAAAACGGTTCGTTATGTCTCCAATGTGGTTGTATCCGACAATGGGCGTGCTATATTTTACAGCAAAGAATCGGCCAATGACTCCCTCAAAACAGGCGATGCCGCCGTACCTGGGGTCTTTTTATTCAACACAGCCAACGGCCAGACGGCGCTGATCGACACCAGTTCGAAACGCAAGATTTACAAAGGGCTGGCCGTCGATAAAACGGGTGATCAACTGGCCTGGATGGCCTCCGCCGACAGCGCAGGGGCAGATGTTAAAGTATTTACACTTTATTATAAAAACCTGTCGCCCGCAGTTCCGCCAAAAGGGAAGGCGAGTAAAACACCGGCCGTTGTAGCGCCATTCCGTGTTGTTGCCGACACATTGGCAACTGCTTTGCCTAAAGGCTGGTCGGTCAATGAGTTTCGTGAGCCTAAATTCGCGGACGATGGCAAACGACTTTATTTTTCTACGTCACCCATTCCGCCGAAGCCCACGAAAGATACCCTAACGCCCGATGATGAGAAGGTAAGGATGGATGTCTGGACCTGGCAAGACAGCCGTCTGCAACCGATGCAGCAACGACGGCTCAAAGAGGAAAAAGAGCGCGGTTTCCTGACGCTTTATGACCTCGCATCTGGTAAAGTAATCCCCTTAGCCAACCGGGAAGTTCCAACCGTTACCTTTGATGAGAAGACGAGTACTCGCTACCTGCTGGGCCTGAGTGACCTCCCCTATCAGGTTCAGGCATCGTGGGACCCCGGCCATACAGATCTGTATCTAATCGATGCGCAAACAGGCGACAAGAAGCGTATTGCAAACGACGTGATGGCTTCGCAGCCACGAATGTCTCCCGAAGGAAAATATGCATACTGGTTCGATGAGCGTGATTCGCTCTGGCGTGCGTGGTCGGTGCTGGATGGCAAACGCATCGATCTGACTCGTGGTTTGCCCAGCAAGTTTTTCGATGAAGAACACGATACGCCAAACCTTCCCGGTTCTTACGGATCAGCTGGCTGGACAACCGGCGACCGCTATGTCTGGCTTTATGACCGGTATGACATCTGGCAGATTGACCCAAGCGGTCGCGAAAAGCCAACCAACCTCACTGCTGGCTGGGGCCGTAAAAACAAAATTCGGCTGCGCCGTGCCGATATGGATAGCGAGAGTGATGATTCGCCCGGCCGACGTTTTGGCGCTATCGAAAAACCAATTGATCCCAAAACCGAATTATTCCTGACCGGCATCTGGGAAAGTGACAAGGCAACCGGAATTTTGAAGAGCAAGAATGGACTGGCCGTTGCTGAGCCAGCCGTGATTACGCGTAGTAATCACCATTATTTCGGGTTAAACAAGGCTAAAGATTCGCCAATTGTGACCTTTTATCGCGGAAATTATCAGGAACCGATTAATCTCTTCCAAACCGATACTACACTGGCCTCGCCCGTGCAATTGACTCGTGTGAACCTGCAACAGGACAGCATTCGATGGGGCAGTGTAGAGATCGTCAACTGGATCGGCACTAACGGTATTAAGCTCGAAGGGTTACTCTTCAAGCCAGAAGGCTTCGACCCCAAGAAGAAATACCCCATGCTGACGTATTTCTACGAGCGCAATGCCGAAACCTTAAACGACTATCGGGCACCGTCGCCCAGCCGATCAACCATCAATGTTCCGTATTGCGTTTCGAATGGCTATCTGGTGTTCATACCAGACATCGTATACACAACCGGGCAACCGGGCCCGAATGCCTATGACTGCATCGTTCCGGGCGTACTGAGCCTGCTCGATAAAGGCTTCGTTGACCGCGACCGGCTTGGTATTCAGGGGCAAAGCTGGGGTGGATATCAAACAGCCTACATTATAACCCGTACCAACCTGTTCCGGGCAGCCGAAGCCGGTGCTCCGGTAGCGAACATGACGTCGGCTTACGGGGGGATTCGCTGGGAAACGGGCATTAGCCGGGCATTCCAATACGAAAAAACACAAAGCCGGATCGGTGGTACACTCTGGGATAAGCCCATGAATTACATCGAGAACTCTCCGCTCTTCTTCGCTAACCGCATCGAAACGCCCTTGATGATGACGCACAACGATGCCGACGGAGCCGTTCCCTGGTATCAGGGGATTGAAATGTTTTCCGCACTTCGTCGCCTGAATAAGCCCGTTTGGATGCTGGTCTACAACGGAGAAGGCCATAACCTGACCCAACGCCACAACGCGAAAGACCTGAGCATTCGGCTGTATCAATACTTTGATTATTACCTCAAAGATGCACCGATGCCCATCTGGATGAAAGAGGGACGCTCGGCTGTGGAAAAGGATCGTGGGGAGATGAAGTACTAATTTCCACGATAAAGAGCATAAAAAATGCCTGGGAGAGCTTCTGCTTCCAGGCATTTTTTATGCTCTTTTATAACAATCTGCCATGCATCGGCACCGCCAGGTTTAACAGATTCGTCAACCTAGTTCACGGCCAATTTAAACCTATAAGCCGGGCCGCCGATGCGGTTTTTGAAACCTTATAGGTTTGTAATTATTATAAACTATAAATTAGAAGAGTGCCAGATAGACCCAGTCCGAAACAGCAAATAAACTGACTGATACCCCTGATTTACTGGGCTGAGGCTCCTTCTTTCGTTACTTCTCCCTTGATGTAGAGCGTTTGTATCCCACCTTCAGCATTTGATTCTACCGATACGGTTTTGTTAAAAGCACCCGGTGAAGCGGCATTGAACGTAGCCTTAATGGTTCCCGACTGACCAGGCATAATAGCCGCTTTCGGATAATCGACACCCGTACAGCCGCAGGAGCCCTGAGCGTGATTAATGACCAGTGGCAACTCGCCTTTGTTTTTAAAGGAGAATTCGGCTGTTACGGGTTTCCCCTGTGGAATTTTCCCGAAATCATGGGTTGACTTATTCCAGTTGAAAAGCGCCGATGGGGCAATCATGGCAACAGATGCCATCAACAAAACCAGCGAACCGAAGAACAGGATACGTTTCATAAAAAGAGTTGATTTGGTAAGGTTTATTACTTGATAAGCCGCTCACCCGAGCGACATTGCAAACCTACTCTTACGATTATCACAACGCTGTTAAACACTTCCTAACGTTTGTTAATGAGTTGTTAACGATTTGCGGACGACAACGCATCGGCTATCTTTGAATGACTGAATGATCGACTAATTGACTTGCTGAATGAGTTTTCTCCGCCAATTAGTCAACAAGTCAATTAGTCGATACCCCTATGTCACGTCTGCGCCTATTAGTCGTTCTATCCGTGTTGTCCATTATTGGCATCCTGGCTGTACAGGCAATATGGGTGCGCAATGCCTATGCCCTGCGCGAGCGGCAGTTCCGGCAATCGGCATTTATTGCCTTACAGGATGTGGCCGACGACGTAGCGCGTCTGAATCATTTTACGCTTAACCGGTATGCAGTCACGCAGCTTTCGGCCGATTATTTTATCGTCAATACCGACGCACCCATCGATCCTGTTACGCTCGAAGCATTCATCCAGAAATCACTTCAGCAGCATAATCTGATTACCGATTTCGAGTACGGAATCTACAACTGCGAAAGTGACCGTATGGTCTATGGAGCTTATGTTAGTACGGGCAGCACAACTGTCACCAGAAGTCGGAATTTACCCAAATCCCCCCGCTACACGTATTATTTCGGCATTCGCTTTCCGAATCAATCCGGTTTTGTGGCAGGTCAATTGAGTGGCTGGCTATGGTCGACCGTGGCCGTACTGCTGGTCGTTGTCTTTTTTGGCTATACACTTACCGTAGTGCTCAAACAACGCCGGTTAACGGAAGTGCAACGCGACTTTATCAACAACATTACCCACGAATTGCAAACACCCGTATCGACCATTCGGATTGCGGCCGATGTACTTCAATCCGATACGATCATTCAGCAGCCCGACCGGCTGAAACAATACGCACGGGTTTTAAGCGAAGAAAGCCATCGTCTGCAAAAACAAATTAACAACGTCCTGAAATTAGCCCGGTCTGAACGCCAGGGTTTCCTGCTTGATCTGGCAGAGGTCGATCTGCACGAAATTATGACCGCTGCGGCCAATGCGTTTTCGCCTTATGTAACACTTGACCTGACCGCTTCTACAATTACGCTCCAGGCAGATCGCTATCATCTCGAAACGGTACTGAACAATCTGATCGACAATGCGCTAAAATATTGTACGACATCGCCCTGCGTCGTCTTGCACACGCATAACGAAAATGGAAACCTGGTCTGGTCGGTGAGTGACAATGGCACAGGTATTGCCCGCGAATATCACAAAGCTATTTTTAAACAGTTCTTTCGCATACCCTCTGGGCACACGCATGATGTGAAAGGTTTCGGGCTTGGTCTGTATTACGTTCGGCGAATAGTGCTGGCTCATGGCTGGAAACTGAAACTCGACAGCCAACCCGGCCGGGGAAGTACGTTTACCATGAGCGCAGGGGTGATCGAACGAAAAGCTGACGTTTCGCGCATGCGCTCATTCACACTTTCACCGTTTCGCTCCTGATGCCTGCCCGCATTCTGTTCGTTGAAGATGATGTCAATCTTGGCTTTGTTATCCGGGATACGCTCGAAAATGTGCCATTCGCCGTCACACACTGCGTCAACGGTGCTGATGCCTTGGCTATGTTTCAGACCGAACCGTTTGATTTATGCCTGCTGGACGTGATGCTTCCCCAGAGTGATGGTTTTACATTAGCCCGGCAAATACGGTCGATCAACACGCAGGTGCCCATTCTGTTTCTGAGTGCTCTGGCCAATAAAGACGATCGATTGCAGGGACTGCGTCTGGGTGCCGATGACTACCTGACAAAGCCATTCAGCATCGAGGAATTAATTTTGAAGATCAACGTTTTCCTGCGCCGAACCGCTTCCAGTAAAGACGTTAATCATTCACCCACCGTATCAACATTCCTCAATCGACAGAATCTAACCCTCACCAGTAACGGGCAAACACAGACACTTACCCATCGGGAAGCCGACGTAATGGCTTACCTGCTCGACCGCCCGAACATACTTGTCCGGCGTGACGAACTCCTGCGGGCCGTTTGGGGTGACAATGACTACTTTATGGGCCGTAGCCTCGATGTATTCATCTCCCGGCTTCGCAAACGACTCGCCAGCGACCCAACAATCCGCATAGAAAATGTCCATGGCGTAGGATTCGTTTTGCGGCAGTAATCGCGTAGTTTGCAGAATTGTTGTGCTATATACTTTCTATGACTACTCGATTATCCACCATCCTCCTGATTGCCGTTCTATTTTTAACTGGTTGTAAAACGGCTAAACTTCCTTCCGGCTCCACAGCGGCCATCACCGAAGAAGGGTTATTAAATTGCTTCACGGCAGGCACCTCACTAAACGGACAGCCGGTCTGGTGCGAAGCATCAGCTGTGCTCTTCGACGGCACTAACGTTCTGATTGCGAACGACAAAGACATGCCTGCTGGCCAGAGCCCGGTGTTTATGAAAACGCCCGCTACACTGGCTGACTCGACCAAAGCACCGATTTATCTGACCCAACCCGCCTTCATTGCCGCTCGAAAATATGAAGATTTTGCCCGTACACCCGATGGCAAGTTTGTCTTTCTGTCCACTGGCTTCGACCGAATCAAAGCGGGTAGTCACGACTGGGACGGCTATAATACGATTCTGTACTGGCGTAACGGCGATCCAGAACATCCACTTGTTCTGGCACCCGACGATACCAGTCGAACGTCCATTGCCTACCGCCAGCGCATTGCACAGGTTCTCGCCACAAACGAATTTCCGGGCGCAATACCCTATTTCAAGATCGAGGGTTTAGCCGCAACAGACCGTCAGTTATTGTTTGGCATTCGGGAAGAGGGCAAATCGTACGAAAGCTTTACATATCGGGCAAAAATCATTGCCGTAAGCTATACCATCGAACAAACAGGTAATACCGAGCGAATCCGGCTGGCCGACGATTGGAAAATCATCAACAATTTTGATATCGCCAGTGCCGAACCAACCCTTCCGAAGCCACTGGCTTTGTCCAGCCTTGAATATGATTCGTACCGAAAACGGTTCTGGATGCTTACTTCGCTGGAGTCAAATGGCAATCTGGATGCCTATCTCTGGTCTATTTCGCCCGACGATCTCTACGCTGGCAAGCCGTTTACGCTCGTGCGCGATGCCCAGGGGCAGCCGCTCCACATGAATCACAAAGCTGAAGATCTGACTCCCTTGGATGCTCATCGCCTGTTGCTTATTCATGATGATGACCGAACTCCAACCCGCGTTGGTTCTCGCGTTCGACAGGCCAATCAGGCGGCTTACACCATTATCACGGTTCACTAAGGCATAAAACACAACATCCCGACAGCTCTAAACTGTCGGGATGTCCGTTTCATCGTGTATTGGCCAATAACCTAGCTATTGAAGCGAACTAAAGAAATCGTAGGTGCCGCTGATATAGCTTAAAATTGCCGTAGCATGATTGGCTCCCTGAACTGGAATTAACTGTACGTTGGTAGCTCCGCGCTTTATCATGGCATCATATGTATTCTGTGAATTCAGAAAAAACACCGTGTTGTCTGCATCGCCGTGATAGAGTCGAAGTGGCGTTTTGGGCTTCCAGTCATGAATGTCATTATCCTGAACAGCATCCAGAAATGTCTTATCCGTTCCAGTATTGATGCCTTGCTTAAACGCATCCGTAAACGCCAGATTCAGACTAACGTTTATGTCAGTATCTTTGCCGGTAGCCGTAATCTGGGTAGCATATGGTTCTTTAAAGTAGTAAGACATGGGATGATTAAGGCCATAGAGTCGATCATACGTCAGCAATACCCATAAGTAAAGCCGGTTGATGCTGGGCACACCACTCGTCGTTTCGTTGATGATCTGTTTCATAAACGAGGGTTTATCATAAGCCCCAGCCCCACAGCTCGACGCGACCAGATTAAACTCGCTGCCCGTTTCTTCCTCAATTTTCTTCTGTAACGCCAGCGTCGCGTATCCCCCTTCCGAATAGCCTGCAATGAATAGTCGCTTGTTCCAGTTGACACCCTTATCGCTCAGGAAGTCGCGCGTTGCCCGAATCATATCAAGTGACGAAGTCGCTAAACCATTCCGTTGTTCATAGGTATGGGGCGTAGCTTTCGATGCGCCATAGCCAATAAAGTCTGGAGCCGAAATGATATATCCCTGTGAGCCAAATAGTGCACCGAACGTGTAAATCTCGCTTGTCGATTGATAGTTCGAAGGTGCATCGGCCTCTACAGCCAGCGTGCCATGCTGCATGCTTAGCAAAGGAGCGGCAGTGGTTGTAGTAGGAATGATTACCGCCCCCGAAGCGGTAATACTTTTACCATCGGTGTTGGTCGTTGTGTATTCCAGCCGGTAAACGCTGATATTATACTTAACGAATGCCTGAAGAATTTGACTCGAACCCGTAAAACGACTTCGTAATTGATCGGCTGTGTACTCACCAATCAGCGAACTTTTTGTGAGTACCCGTGGAAAGCTGGTTACAGGATCAGGGCCATTGTCCTGTTTACAACTGGTAGGAGCAAGAAAAAGCATGCCACCAACCAGCAGAAGGGATAGAAGGGATTTCAGTCTAATCATGAAAGCGTTATGGAGAATCGAGCAAGAACCCGTCATATAAACAAACGCGATTTTCACGGTTTTCGTCTGTCATATCCTGGATAAATGCATTCGGCAAAAAATCAACAATCAATTGACTATCAACAAATAACGTTTTTTACACTGGCTTATTGACGGGTTTCATGCGGGTTTCCATTCGTTTATCTAAACTAATTTAATAATCTACTAGCGGACTGTGGTATTTGTGGAGTCCGCTCCACAAAGTAGGCATTCGGCTTCCCGCTTTACTCTATTCTGGCAATTGTTCATGTGAGCACCAGTACCTTTTTCTACTTATCCTATCCTGTGGCAACTCACTGTATACTAGTTTATTAGGCGGCCTTTATTGGGTTCTCTAATTGCGCATAGCAAGCATCCTATTAAACTGGTATAGCTTTTGGCTATCAAAAGGCAGTACCAATCATTCACAACAACATGAATAATCAACTTAAATCAATTGGAACAAAGTCGCTTGTCGTCTTATTAACGGCGAGTCTTTTGTCTGCTAGTGTCATTACAAGTTGTAAATCTCAAAAAAATTCAATGAATAAAACCCAGAAAGGGGCCGCCGTTGGTGCAGGTGGCGGTGCGCTGGTGGGTGGCATTATCGGCAAAAAATATGCAAAAGGTAACACTGTATTGGGTGCCATCATTGGCGCTACGGTTGGTGGAGCAGCGGGGGCGGTCATTGGCCGTCGGATGGATAAGCAGGCCGAAGAAATGAAACGCAGTATGCCAAATGCTCAGGTAGAGCGGGTTGGCGAAGGGATAAAAATTTCGTTCGGCTCCGATATTCTGTTTGATGTCGATTCATATGAGTTAAAATCTGAGACCAAGAAACAGTTGATTGATTTTGCTCAGACGCTGAACAAATACGAAGACACCGACATCCGGATAGAGGGGCATGCTGATGCAACAGGTTCAGATGATCACAACCTTAAATTATCGCGGCAACGGGCCGACGCTGTTGGCAGCTTTCTGGAAGCGCAGGGGGTAAAAACGTCTCGTGTCGATGAAATGGGCTATGGGGAATCACAACCTGTTGCCGACAACTCAACCGAGACTGGTCGTCGGAAAAACCGCCGGGTAGATATCGCCGTCTTTGCAAATAAGGAAATGCAGCGAGATGCTAAAGATGGAAAGTTAGACTCAACTAATTAAAAAATTGGCAGGACAACGGCAACGGTGAATAAAGGCAATGAGGTAGAATGGAAGTAAAGGTAGTGCCGGAAGCACCGTTGCCAGCGTCCCCCAAAGAGTTAAAGAACTTAAATACAGGCAGAAAAAGAGCGCATAACCCAGCATGAGAATAGTTTACACTTGATTACCCGTGTTCTGATTAGAGCACGATGAAATGCAGAAAGTCAATTAATGAAAAAGAATTGCGGTAAGCTTTTCTGATTTACTCAACAACAACGAACGTTACGAAGTCTTTTCAATTCAGAGCACAACCAAAACAACAACGTTATGACTGTTAAAGAAACCCGTGGAGAAATCCTTGATCAACTTAACCGCCTGCTGACTCGTAATAACGATGCCGAAAAAGGCTATCAGGAGGCCGCAGACAACGTAAAAGATACTGAGCTTAAAAGCCTGTTTCTGGCCCAGTCGCGGCAGCGGGGTGAGTTTGCCATAGAGATCGATCGGGAAATCCGGACTCTTGGCGGAGAACCAGACAACGGCACCAGCTTTGCCGCCGATCTTCATCGGGCCTGGATAAATGTGAAAGCCACATTCTCTAGCGATGATGATAAAGCAACCGTAGAAGAATGCAAACGGGGTGATCAGGAAGCCCTCGAAAATTATAATTCTGTCCTTCAGGAAACGGACTTAGTCGCCAGTACCCGCGAGTTACTGTTACGTCAAAAACAGAGCATCGAGTCAGCTCATGCCTCGATGGCTCGTCTGGCCTTGGTAGTGTAGTGAATGGTGGGATCGGAAAGCCTGCGCCCATTGGGAGCAGGCTTTTTTGTTATATCCTACAATTCCCATTGACTATGATTACAAATACCTAAAAGCAGATAATTATACACAAAACATTATCTTTTCTCAGGAGGTTATCTCCAGTAAACCCTGGCCTTGATTCGACGTTATCAGCACAGGTTAACTATCGTTTGTAACGGTCAATTGAGGCTAATAACGATCAGGATCAAGTTTAACAAATTGCAGGCGGATGAACCATTCCTACAAAAATTTATGAGTAAACATACATCGGCAGCCTCCGGTGAAGAGGCTGTCCAATCGAAGCCGGGTAAACCATATCCTCTTGGTGCTACCTACGATGGCGAAGGGGTTAACTTCGCCCTTTTCAGCGAAAATAGTACAGCTGCTTTTCTATGCCTCTATGACTCAGCCGATCCAGGTCGGGAAACGGCTCGAATTCCACTTAAAGAACACACTGATCTTGTTTGGCATATTTATCTGGAAGGATTACAACCGGGTCAATTATATGGCTATCGGGTAGATGGTCCCTACGATCCCAAGGCAGGGTATTTTTTCAATCCCAATAAATTATTGCTCGATCCTTATGCCCGTGCTATCAATGCGCCGGTCAATCACGATGATTCATGGCTGGGTTATGATTACAAAAACCCGTCGGATGATCGTTACCTGATCATGAATCATGAAGACAGTGGCCCAACCATGCCTAAATCGGTTATTGTCGACCCAACCTTCGATTGGGAAGATGATCAGGCACCGGCTACTCCCTTGCATCGATCTGTGATTTATGAGTTGCACGTTAAAGGATTTACCCATCTTCATCCGACAATAGATGAGCCGATTCGAGGCACCTATGCCGGGTTGGGCTCAGCAGAAAGTATCGACTATCTAAAAAAACTGGGCATCACGGCTGTTGAGCTTTTACCCGTACACCAGTTTACGGATGAAAGTTATTGGGGCTACAATAGCATTGGGTTCTTTGCGCCCCAAAATACCTATTCTTCATCGGGAATGGCCGGTCAGCAGGTTACCGAGTTTAAGCAGATGGTTAAAAATCTGCACAAAGCTGGTCTGGAGGTCATTCTGGATGTTGTTTATAACCACACTGGGGAGGGCAATCAGTTTGGGCCTATGCTCTCGTTTCAGGGCATCGATAACCGGGCCTATTACCACCAGGTTGGCGATCAGCCCGAGTATTACATGGATTATACTGGTACGGGCAATACGCTTAATATAAGCCATCCCCGTGTGCTGCAGATGGTCATGGACAGCCTGCGATACTGGGTTACGGATATGCACATCGACGGCTTCCGATTCGATCTGGCAGCCGCGCTTATTCGCACGGATGAAGAGATTGGTCGTGTATCGTCATTTCTGGATACGGTAGCCCAGGACCCTATACTGGCGCAGGTAAAGTTGATTGCTGAACCCTGGGATATTCAGTCGTATCAGGTTGGAAACTTTCCGGTACGCTGGTCAGAATGGAACGGCAAATTCCGTGATGCGCTCCGGGCGTTTTGGAAAGGTGACGATGGCAAAGCCGCCGAAACGGCGCTGCGATTACTGGGAAGCCCGGATTTGTATTCTACAGATGGGCGCGCTCCGGCCAACAGTATCAACCTGATTACGGCCCATGATGGATTTACACTCAATGATCTGGTGACTTATAATGATAAGCATAATGAAGCCAACGGTGAGGACAACCACGACGGGTCGAACGATAACTTAAGCTGGAATTGCGGTGTTGAAGGGCCCACCGATGATCCGGAAATAAATGCTCTGCGCGAACGACAGAAGCGTAATTTCCTGACAACTATGCTGCTCAGCCAGGGAACGCCCATGATTGTGATGGGTGATGAATGTGGTCGTACTCAACACGGCAACAACAACGGCTACAATCAGGACAGCGAAATCAGCTGGATGGATTGGCACTGGAACGAAAAACAGCAAGCTCTTTTCGATTTTACCAGCCAGCTTACTGCGCTTCGCCGGGAGATGCCGATTTTAAGCCGACGCAAATTCTTTGGTACTGAGCAAGTGAATTACGTGCGGCCCGATGGTAAGGAAATGACCAGTGCCGACCTCAATAATCCAGGCACACACTGTTTAGCCCTGTTTATCGACGGGATGCGCGTAACCGAACAAACCGAAGATGGTCAGGACATCGGCGATGAGCAATTGCTCTGGATACTAAACGCCTTCTGGGAAGACATCCCATTCATGTTGCCAAGAGTAGGCCGCAAACAGTCGATGTGGGAGGTAGTTGTTAACACCTACGACGGCCAGTTCAAGTCTCCAGCGGAAACAATTAAAGGAGGCCATGAATACAACGTTCCAGCCCGTTCGTCGGTATTGTTACGGATGAAATAGTAGCTGTTCTGTTAGTTCGATACGCCATCACGGGAAGTTATGGCGTATCGAACTTATTTTTTTCTAAACGTCCATTCCTTCACCTGAAAATCTGCACACTGAATCGCGTTATAGAGTTCTTTATCGTCGGTAAAAGCCAGTTGAGTAAGTTCGAACGCTTCGACATGAACATTTACTGTGGGTTCGTCGAACGGCCAGGGATCTACAGACAACGATCCATCTTTTCGTTGAAGGATATAATAAGCGATACCGTCAGGTCCAACGCTGACTTCCAGCCGTCGCTCTTCGGGCGGGATCTGATCCATACACAATATCAGCGACAACGCATCGCACCATTGCACAAAATCATACGCGTATTGAGCCGTTGCTTTTGTTGCACCGTACATCGTTCGCCATTTTTTCTGATTGTCGATCTGCTGATCAAGAAACTCATCCAGTTTTTTATCCTGACCACGTTTTTGCTCGTACAGAAATGACGTGTGCATAGAAAGCATCAGTGCATTCCAGCGACTTTTCTGCAAACTAATCTCAATCATCTGGCGGCATTGCTCAACCGAATACTGGAGAATTTGAAAATGAAGCGGAGCACCAGCCTCTGTTAAGTGATTACGGTTCTTCCACGGGTCTTGTCCATCATCATGCTCCGTCAGGGCGACCAGGGTTTCGATCCAGTTTGTAGGGCGTTTCCGGACCTGCCAGTGCAGTGCTAGTTGAACGGCCAGCATACCATGAGCCTGCTGATTAATAACCTGCCAACCCGAATTAATTTGGGTAACGATCATACATAGGCAAACGAGTGAATGAGCAAGTACTTATTGGAATTGCTCATTCACTCGTTTTGTGCTTTTCTGCGTTAATTATATACTTTGACATTCTCGCCCATTTTTGGCGGGTTACCTGTAATGGCCGCTGTAGCCTGCTGAAACAAGCGCACCATTGTGCTATCGCTCGCGTTCCAGTACTCGGCCATGTCGGTATGCACTTTCAGCAGAATCAACTCCGGATCATCTTTCCCTTCAGGAAACCATGCCTTGGCCTGTGGGTTCCATAGTTCGTTTACCTTAGCCCGATCGTCCAGTTCGTCGGCGGTTCCCGAAATTGACACATAATCGGCATCACCTACGTCGGCAAAGGCCAGATTAACGCGGTGTTGGTTATTATCAATCTGATCGACTTTGGGAGAAGAACGTTTTGTAAAGAACCAAATCGTACCATCTTCATCCATTTGTAAGGCAGCCATTGGCCGACTGACCAAATGGCCAGCTTCGTCAACAGTCGTCATCATGGCGATACGAATGTCTTCTACTAATTCCCGAACCTTATCCAATTGTGGGTTTTTCTGTGATTTAGTTTCCATAACGTATGAGTAAAAACGTCAGTCGATAGTCGAAGGATATTAATTGGACAGAACGCCCAATTAACCCCCAATGACTACCGACTGACGACTATTAACCGATTAATTATAAAGCGTTTCGCGCAGATCGATGCCGTAGAACAGCGATGCAGGCGTGGTTGCTGGATTTTTAGACTCAGCATCTGTCTGGTAAGCCATATCTAAAAGACCAATGCAACTACAAATAGTCTGCTGGCACATCGTCTGCACTTGTTTGCAACGTGTCGTATCGAACTGGCTCATCTCCTGAGCACATTTTTCGCAGACCTCAATACAAGCCTTAGCCAATAGTCGTGTATTTTCTGACCCTCGTACATATAGCATGGCTAGTTGACGGCACAGGTCGGCACAATCCAGATTAAGAAAAATACTCCGATACCAGTTTTCAATATCCTCAGAACGAGAGCATTCTGTAGCAAATTCGTCACAGAGGGCAGCACAGCCTGTCAGTGAATCGTAAATGTTCTTTTTCCAGATCATCACTAAGTTGAGTTTATAAATAGGTTAGGAGATTAGCTACACGTGCGGTTGCCAACCTTTAGTAATCGGCTCCGGCTGAACCAAACGCGCCAACCTACGGGCTTCATCCACACTAAGTGCAACAATCCGCTGTTTATCCAGCGCACCTTGCTCCAACAAGCGATTCGCAATTTCAATGGCTTTGGCGCGGGTACTCGGGTTGAGTGAGCGCATAGCGGCAGGAAAGTGAGTCGGTGTCCACATATCGTGTTGGTTGTCTTTACACCAAACAGAATGCTTTAATTGTGCCAATTCTTTTTGGTATTCATACCGGCACCTTGCCCCTAAAAGTATAGCCCTCATTATCAAATCGATACAAACCAAAAGCCAGTTCGAATAAACTGCTTTTTTGCCGCATCAATTTGTTTAAGTGTAGAAAATATCTGGGGGAGTGTAGACGTTTTTACCCAATCGTATTCCCCAGAAGCAAAGCGAGTTAGCCTTAGTCTTAGACTAAATATAAGCTGTCTGATATAGCTGCCAGATCCTGTTCAATCGATAAAATTCTTAAGTCAGCCGGCCGGGTTTTTCGTCCGGTTTCACGGCAGGATGTTCGATTCGATGTCCGGCAAGAAACGCCCAAACGAATGATTGTGACAACACTGATCTTAAAAGTGCATTAATAATGCACAATATGTAATAAAAAAATGCCCGACATCAGTTATTAAAAAAACTAAGGTCTATTGGATCAGAACAAGGCTTTCGGTAGGAAATCCTCTCTCAACGTGATTACGCTAAACTAATAAACCGGTTTACCGCTTTTAAATCAGAAAATAGCTATGTATGTTTCCGACATGAAGATTCTAGTGGTTGAAGACGAGCCCAAATTGGCTTCGTTCGTAAAAAAAGGTTTAGAGGAGCAATCCTGCGAGGTGGATGTAGCCTACGACGGGCAGCTAGGGCGTAATATGGCCCTAAGTAATGCCTACGACGTCATAGTTATGGACGTTAACCTACCCAAAATGAACGGCTTTGATGTGGTGCAGGCGCTCCGTCAGGAACGTGTCAGCACACCAGTGCTGATGCTGACTGCTATGGGGTCGGTAGATGATAAACTAACCGGTTTTGAGTCAGGTGCCGATGACTATCTGGTGAAACCATTTGAATTTCGGGAGCTAATGGCGCGCTTACGCGCCCTCACGAAACGAGGTAGTGAAGCCGGTATGCAGGCCAATGTACTAAAGGTGGCCGATCTGGAACTAGACCTGAACGAGAAAGTAGCTCGTCGGGGCGATAAGCGAATAGAGCTCACTGCCAAAGAGTTTGGTCTACTCGATTATTTGATGCGCAACCGCGGACGCGTTGTATCGCGGGTGGATATTGCCGAAAAGGTCTGGGATATTCATTTCGACACGGGTACCAACGTTATCGATGTCTATGTGAATTTCCTCCGTAAAAAAATCGACAAGGATTTTCCCCAGAAACTGATCCATACCGTAATTGGTATGGGATACATGCTCAAAGAGGAGTAAGAAGCGAGAAACGGGGAGATAAAATAGGGGGGGTCAACAGTATCTCCTCCGCTTTCACTTCTTGCTCCTAACTGGTCAAAAAATGAATATCCGTACCCGATTAACGCTACTTTTCGTACTGCTGGTCGCTTCGATCCTGTTGTTGTTTTCGGTATCGGTATACTACCTCTATGATCAGTTTCGGCAACAGGAATTTGAGCAGCGGCTGGAAGAGAAAGCATTCACTACCGTCCGATTGCGCGAAGATGTTGGTGAGGTACCTCAGGCCGATCTGCCGGTAATGGCCGATGAGCAGATTACCATTTACAATGACCGGGGTCTGGTCCTCTATAACCAGGGCAACCAACGGCCGCGTTTTCCGATTTCTCCCAGCTTTCTGCGAAAAGTTACCCTGAAACAGTCCCGATATGTCCGTTTAGGCGATCTTGAGGCTGTTGGTGTTCGTTACAGGACTCAGCGGGGCGAATCATTTGTTATTGTCGCATCGGGTAATGATCGCTATGGGTTCAGTAAACTTGACAGATTACGCCAGATCCTGATTTTTGGCTGGATACTCTGCCTGTTTATTGTCGGTATTGCTGGTTATTTGTTTGCTACCGACGCACTCAGACCCGTAGCTGAACTGATTGCTCAGGTAAACGCAATTTCGGCTACGAACATCCACGAACGGCTTCGTGTTGGGCGTCAGCGCGACGAGCTGGCCGATCTCGCCCGTACCTTCAATGCCTTATTGAGTCGGCTCGAAGAAGCTTTCGTTTCACAGAAAAGCTTTGTTTCCCACGCATCGCACGAATTGCGGACCCCACTCACCGTGATGATGGGACAAATTGAAGTGACACGACTTCAGGCCCGTTCTACAGATGAGTATGAAGTTGCATTCGATGGCCTGCTCGATGAGGTCAAAAACATGATTCGGCTTGTCAATGGTTTGCTGGAACTGGCTCGTGCGAGTGCGGATGCAGCTACACTTAACTACCAGCCCGTCCGAATCGACGAATTACTCTGGCAAGCGCAAAGCCAGATTATCCAGAAACGACCTGACTATCAGATTGACATTGATTTTGAAAATCTACCCAGCCAGGAAGAAGACCTCGTGATCGTAGGTGAAGAATCGCTGTTACAAACGGCCTTCCAGAATCTGATGGAAAATGGCTGCAAATACTCTCCCGACGAAAGTGTACTGGTCCGAATTTCATTTGAACCCGGCCAGATTCAATTGACCTTCACCAACCAGGGGCATGGTATTCCTGCCACAGACTTGCCGCATATCTTTGAGCCCTTCTACCGTTCCGAATCGACCATGACCATTCGGGGTCACGGAATCGGCCTCGCTCTGACACAACGCATCATCACGCTCCACCGCGGAAAAATCAAGGTTGAATCTACCATCGGAAAAGAAACCAAATTCCGAATAACGCTTCCAATCGCAAATGCACCCGCAATTGACACAGGTAGTGCAGTCGCAGCAACAAGAGTCTTACAGCAAGGCTAGGCTTTTGACCTGATAGAGAGCCGTTTCCGTACTGGCTTGAAGGCTAATTTCCGTTTTGACAGTTACCTGCCTCATCCACTTGTGAAAACACTATGTGGGTATAGTCTATGCCAAATGGCATTGTTTGAAAGGGTTTTCAGGGCGATTCAGACGCCTTGTGGATAAGATTTCCACAAGGCCTTATTTGTGCCGTATTACCTTTACAGCATGGCTTTTATTCAGACAGACACGTTTACAATACGTGGCTACGAAACCGATGCGTTCGGGCGACTGAGCATCCTGGCACTGATGAACCTGATGCAGGAATCAGCGAACCGGAATGCAATCGATTATGGGATTGGAATCGATGATCTTGCTCGACAGGGATACGGATGGATGCTAATGCGCTTCCGGTTACGAATGCACCAGTACCCACGCTACGGACAGACAATTCGGGTAATAACCTACCCAACCTCCGTTGAGAAGTATTTTATTCATCGCGACTTTCGGGTGGTGGCCGACGATGATACGCTGCTGGCCGATGCCGCCAGTACATGGCTGGTATTCAGTATCGATAAGCGATCCATGGTGCCCCTGCCGGATTTTATTCGTGCCTTAGCTGTTCCTACCGGTATAAGTCCGCTACCCAGGCTATCGCTTAAACCCAACTTTCAGTTTAATCTGGCTGAACCATCCCACGAAAAAGAAGTAACTGTTGGCTGGTTCAGTATTGATCAGAATCAGCACGTCAACAATGTGTCGTATGTAGAGTGGTTGCTCGAAGCGGTGGATAAGAAGCGACTGGAAACGCGGGAATTAGCCGAAATTGATTTAGTTTACCGTACCGAAACGCATTGGGGTGACCAGCTTCGAATTCGATCCATTTCTGAAGAAAACGAAACTATAATTCACCGGATCGACTATACCGACGAATCGGGCAAAGATGTGCTATTGGCCAGAAGCCGGTGGCGAATTAGTTAAATGTAACGTTTTTGACCGGCTGGTGCTGATTAGTGCGGTCTATTGAAAACCATAAACGACAAACCGTAAATCAATCATGACTTCTTCACTTCACAACTCTACCGACACTCAAACCCTCGATGCCGTGCTCGGTGGCCTGATGCGCCGGTACAGCGAGCGTGTCCCTGATGTACAAAATGTAATCAATGCCATGATTGATGAAGGCGTTATTCAGACACCGGATGAGATCGAAAACGACCACATCGCCTTCCGGACAATGGGTGTTGCTAATCTTGGGTTGGCCTCGTTCGAGAAAATTTTCAGGCACTACGGGTATGAGAGACGCGATGAGTACAATTTTATTGAAAAGAAATTGACAGCTTATTGGTACGCTCCGCCCGAACCGAAATACCCACGCATTTTTGCCAGCGAACTGCGTGTCAGTGAGTTATCCAACGAAGCCCAACGCATTATTCACCGCTACACCGACACCGTAACGAGCGACCCGGTCGATGCATTGAATCTTGATGATGCCGACGCCGTCGATCAGTTTTTACACCAACCGCTCTGGACAACGCCTACCCTGGCCGATTACCAGACGCTTTTGAAAGAAAGCGAATATGCCGCCTGGGTGATCTACAATCGGTATTACCTGAATCATTTTACCATCAGCGTTCACAACCTCAAACCAGGCTATAATACCATCGACGAATTCGTGGATTTTCTAACAAATCGAGGTTTTAGACTCAATTCGGCGGGGGGTACCATCAAAGTTAGCCCTGATGGTGATTTACGGCAGGCATCGACTGTTGCACAAATGATTGACGCCGAATTTGCGGGGGGCGATGTTTTTCGCATTGCCGGATCGTATGTCGAATTTGCAGAACGGCGGGTGTTGCCTCCGTTTCGCAACTTACCTCCCGATCAGATTACCCGCCAGCACCGACGCGAAGGCTTTGAAACAGGCAATGCCGACAAAATTTTTGAAAGTACCTTCACTGCCCAGACAGGTAAATAGTTCACATTAGTTGGTTTACGATTAGTCAGCCAACCGAATACCGGCTGGATTCGTACGTACCAAACCGATTATCGTAAACTAAAAACGATAAACCTATACCCTATGAAAATGAAACTATACCTCCTGCTGACCGGGCTATTGTTATCCGGCTTTGGTACGATGGCGCAAAAAGCTGCGCCCGTAGGATTACAACTCTATAGCTTTCGTACCCAATTCGCCAAAGACGTTCCGGGTACAATGGCCAAAGTGAAGCAGTTAGGATTTCGCGAGGCCGAAATCGCCGGTACTTATGGGCTCAGCCTGGCCGACTTCCGCAAGCTTCTGGACCAGAATGGGATCAAGGCAATCAGTACGGGAGCCAGTTATGAAGATCTGGATAACAATGTTCCTAAAATTTTAGCCGAAGCTCGGGTATTGGGGGCTAAATACGTTACCTGCGCCTGGATTCCTCATGGGGGTGATGCATTTACAATCCAGGATGCCGACCGTGCCATTGATGTGTTCAATACGGCCGGTCGATTGCTGGCAGAAAATGGCATTACATTCTGCTATCATACGCATGGCTATGAATTCCAGACCTATCAGAATGGCACATTTTTCGATTATTTAGCCGAAAATCTGGACCCCAAATATGTCAACTTCGAAATGGACGTATTTTGGGTAAAAGCCCCTGGTTACAATCCGGTTGCCCTCTTGCAGAAATACCATAAGCGGTTCTTGTTGATGCACTTGAAAGACCGCAAGCCGGGAACTCCCGACACAAACACCGGCCACTCAGATGTAGAATCCAATGTGACGCTGGGGCAGGGCGACGTTGGTATTGCAGACATTATGAAACAGGCGAAGAAATCGGGGGTTAAACACTTCTTTATCGAAGACGAGTCGTCGCGCTCGATGGAGCAGATGCCGGGTAGTCTGGCGTTTCTGGAGGGGCTGAAGTAGCCGGAAGCTTACTAAAGAATTAGACTTCCCGCACATAAAAGACTCCGGCCGACTCTTACCCGACATCCTTTCTGCTGTCTGATTAAGAGTCGACCGGAGTCTTACTGTTTTGTAGTATGTATCTAAACCAGAGAGCTTTCCCGGTTTAGTCGTTATTTTTTTCCTCTTAAAATTAATCGATAGGGCTGGGAATCCTGTGGGTCGGTATCGATAGAAATAGTTGTTCCATCGGCCGTTCCAATTTTACTGGAACCGTCATACAAGTCATACGTATTACCATTCGCCTGCACAGTAACGACTCCTAAGCCCGAACTTGAGTTCTGACCCTGGATTTGTAACGAAACGCCAACACTATCGGTAGAGGCAGTCAAACGAGAGACCTGAATTGTTCCGGAAGCAATTGTGGTACTTCCTACGATATAAGGCAAAACCAGGGAGTCGATCACATTAACAGAATCCTGTCGGATGTAATTTAACTGATAGGTTCCCGCAACCTGAGTTCCCGCATCAGGCGCAGCATCATTGCTCTTACTACAAGCGGCAAAAGCCAGCGGTATCAACACAAAAAGCGCATAACGTTTTTTCATAAGACAGAGTTTTTCTATCCGTTACGTCGCTATATCGCTTTTTGTGGCAGTCAGTAGTTAAAAAATCGGTCAGAAGATTCATATCGACGCCGAGTGACTTGGCTCTCAAAACGTTAACCTGGATTTGTATTGCCTCCGCTTAAAAACAATAAGCGTAGACACATTCAGCTAACTTCTGAATATCAGCCAATTCGTGAAAGGCACTAATAACGATTCTGGAATTGGCCCGGTCGGTGGCTGTTGGGTAGGCAAATGAATAAATAAATACATCCCGCTCGAGAAGAAAGGGGTATAAATCATCCTGTTCGGTGAAGAAAACCGGATAGCCTTTGGCCTGTGTGAACAAGCCCGTTGGTACCAGCAGTTTTTCGGCTAACATCAGGTTCTGCCGAAGTTTATCCCGGCCTTCTTCATAAAGCGTACCAGCTTGTAGATAGGCGGCCAGATAAACCGGCGGGATGGGCGAACAAGCGCCGAAAAATGCGGTTCCACGTAGCTTATTCAGCGTTTCGGTATTACCAAAAATCACCCCTCCCGGCAAGCCCATTGCTTTGGCCGTAGAAGCCATCACAATCAGATTCATATTGGGCTTCTGAGACACCTGCGGCCAGATTCCACGGCCGTTGTTGAGCACCCCCAACCCGTGCGAATCGTCGATAACAAGAGTTATCGGTCGGTCGGTGGGCAGGTTATCGACCCAATCAAATGAATAATATTCTGAGCGGACAGCCTCAATCGAATTAACCAGAACCGCAACCGGGCCGGGAGCAACTTTCTGTAGCTGATCAGGTAACTGAGCAGCCCAGTCAGAAAAGCGCATGGAAGGTATGTTAACGTTCGGCCCATTCCAGATTGCCGGATGTGCTTTAGGCCCGTAAACAAACTCGGTCTTTTGTGCCTGCAACAGATTCACAACGGCCTGTCCAGCCATCATACCGGACGACAGTGTTAAAGCAGCTTCGGCCCCTACGGTAGCGGCTAACTTTGCTTCAGCTTCTTCGTAAATACTGAGCTGCAAATTGCCGTTTCGAGAGCTACCAAACACCGAACCGAAACGGCCAATCTGATCAGCCAGTAGCTGCTGAAACGCCGGATTTTGCGGCAACCCTAAATAAGCTGTACCACTAAAAAATAAGTATTCCCGTTCCTGGTAAGTAATCGTCCGGTTTGGAAGGCCGTCTATAGTGAAAGTAGCTGACATGTTGAGATCATAAAAATCGAACAGAAACACTCATGAGCAGTGTGCTGTCATACAGTTGTGGACTGGCAATTGTGGGCTTAAGCAGGTATTTGACGCGGAAACACTCACGCAATCGACGTGAGTAAACTGGCCCCGGTTCCATTCCGGTCAGCGTAAATAACGCGACCATACTCAAATGTGACACCAGTTGCCGGGTCGTTGGCGATAAGCAATGATCCATCAAGGTCGGCATAATCGAGTAACGGAAGCAGTTGCGCTATGGCTGAAATACCGACGCTCGACTCGGTCATACAACCGACCATAACGCGCAGACCAAGCTCGCGGGCGCGGGCAATCATGCGTCGGGCAGGTGTTAATCCTCCGCACTTGGTTAGCTTGATGTTGACGCCATGAAAATACCCTGCACAGCGGTCAACATCAGCCTCAACGATGCAACTCTCGTCGGCGATGATGGGCAGAACCGTTTGTTCATATACCGCTTTGGCTCCCGCCCAATCATCGGCCGGAAGGGGTTGTTCAATAAACTCAACGCCTAATTCAGCCAGCGCTCCTGATTTTACAATCGCATCGGCAACTGTCCAGCCACAGTTGGCATCTACCCGAAACACAGCATCCGTATGGCTTCTCAACGTCTGCATAATTGACAAATCTGCTTCGGGCCGTCCCAGCTTAATTTTATAGAGCGGCCAGGGCAACTCCTGCATTTTTTCAACCATCCGTTCAGGTGTATCCAGGCCGATGGTATAATTGGTCAGGGGGCTTTGGGCAGGATCGAGGTTCCAGAGTTTATAGAGTGGCTTTCCCTGCTTTTTCGCCCACAAATCCCACGCAGCCTGATCGAGGGCACAGAGAGCGAAGGGATTTTGTACAAGATACGGCTGCATATCGGCCCAGAATAGTTCAGGGTCCATCAGGTCATAGGCTTCTATCCGGTCACGAAGCGACTCGAAAGCGGCCATCATACCGTCAATAGTGATGCCATAGTAGCGTGTGGCCGTCGCTTCGCCAAAACCCCGGTAGTCGCCGTCGCGCAGTTCGACAATAAGCGTCGGCTGTACGTCGCGACTATCGTGAGCAATGGTAAAGGTATGTTTCAGGCGTAAATCAACCTGGTGAAGTAACAACTGCATGGGTCGGCGAATTTCGTAAACGATAGATCAGCGGTTACAGAGTGAATTTGAAACACCCGCACCACGATCGATTTCGTCCGAAAGTTACATGCCGAAATTTATAAATGCCGGATACAACGCTGGGTATGATTTCTGGCTGCTTACTTACAATACATTTCTGCCTTGATTTTCAGCACCCACTCCGGCTTATCGACCAGATAATCGTTCTGACGAAGTGGCCAGGATGCGCCCCCATCGGTGCTGGCCCGGAAGTCGTAGGTTTGGCCAATTTGTATTTTGTAGGAAGATACTTTTCGCTGGGTACGCGTAGCCGTGATCAGGTCATGCCAGTTGTCCTTACCGGCTAAACTATACTGAGTTCGTATTTCGGCAGGCAGGGCAGATTCATCCAGCGTCATACCACCAGGGCAGGAGAAATTAAATTCCAGCTTCATAATTGGCGGTACGGGTAAAGCGCTCAGGTTAATCGGGATCTGCGTCTCGTCGCAGGTTGCTCCTTTGGCCGATTCCGCGATTAATCCACCTTTTTTACCTTTCCCCCAGGCATCAGTTTCGTCATATATCTGCAATTTATATTGACGTCCTCTGGGTTGGTTATACACCCTGATTATCGAGTTATTATTGGCATTGGCGTAAAAGGAACCTACCTGCGCTCCGGTAGTTGCATCAATTAATTTACACAGGTAATTCACATCGACGCTATTGAGTGCGCTGCCAACTACTTTGAAGACAGGCCCCACATCACAGATCGATTCAGCCCAGGTAGCCACATATGCACCTACCGATGGAGCCTGTGCCTGATACTCGAGAGTACCGGTCTGGCTATTGAGCTTCACTACGCCAGGCGTCTCCTCCTGCCATCGGTTCGTAAAGGCATCATAACTATAGAGCGGTATCGAATCACCGGCCTGTACGGCCCGACCGGTTACTCCATTAATCGTAGCCGGATTCAGTTCCATTGACCAGCTCGCGGATTTTGAAAGCTTATTTGCCAGTTGATAGGTTTCATTATAGATCTCAAACGTCACTGACCCGGCAATTGAGGCTATGCGTAATGTACCAAGTGATGGCGAGCCATTGCGCCCGTTGACATACGACATCACACCGCCCCCAGGCACCTGGCTTGTGGCATTACTAGTCCGGGCATTCGTGTGAATAACAGACATTGTCAGCCCTCCACCCACAGGCTGGCCATCGCGGTCGATCAGTTTCGTTCCTGACCCAATGGTTACCGTAGCATGATCGATGCCCTTTGTCTGCTCAGCGGTTGTCAGACCAAGAGCTGCCGACACAGTACCATCTGTAGCAGCACGCCCAGTCGTACGGGCCGCCGTAAGCGTACTAGGGGGCTTAAGCATATTGATCCGACGAACAGTGCGCGTTACCCGACTAGAGCTTGTTAGTGTAATCGGTTGTACAACTGTTAGATAATCGTCGGCTTCAACCACGGCTGTGAATCGAAACGGTGTTTGATTGGACAGGGTCACTGAAGGCGAAGCCGCCAGCAGCAAATTGCCATCCGTGTTAATCTTATACCGTGTCGTATTGAGTGTGGTTACAACCTGGGCAGCGTTAGCGCCAGCTATTTTAACCCAATTGGTTTCGGGTATCGGGTTTCCGGCCGGGTCATAGAAACGGTATTCGACTACCCCCGCCTGGATTGGATCTTTTACCCGGAGTTCTACTCCGTCGAGAGGGTTCTGGCAAGAATCGATCAAGGCCGGCAATCCGATCAGGCAATACAGTAGGCAACGACGGTTCATACAGTATAGCAGTTAATTGGAACGATGAAGAGCGTATGAAAGAGTGAAATTGATAGAAGGCAAATAGCGATAGTTCGATAGATTCCGTTCAACAACCGGGACCTGTTCGTCGATCGTTGTCGTTTCCAGAAATCCTTCATAATCGAGATGTACGCTCGGCCGACCGAGGTAGTAAACGCCCATCTCAAAACCAACGCTAATGCGTTTGCCGGGAATTGTCTGCCCAAATCCCCAACCCAGGTAACCAACTACCGGATGCCAGCGAAAACCCAGATTAACCGTACCTACGTCTTCTGGTTTCAACTCCAGCCCTCCCAGATTCAGATTGTCGTTGGAGGTAATAACGAAATTCAGATTTGGATGCCAGGTGTAACCTACCCCAGCGACAACGAAAAAGGAGCTACGTGGCAGCGGGTACCATTTCAGGCCCGCCTGAGCAATGCCAATTATAAAGTCAGGATCGATGGCTATATACGAGTCTGGGGCCGTCTTGACACGTACTGTTTTTCGGTAGGCCATATACTGTCCGCCAACTCGCGCAATCAATCGATGCGGCTGGCTAAGTATACGATTGTAGAATACACCAACACCTGTTGTTCCTAATTGTGCACTAACGGACTGACGAGAAGCCCCTCTATCTGTAGAATCTGGCTTCAATTGAGCCGAATACCCTATATAGGGCAATACAAGCAATCCTAAGAATCTTACTAAAGCTATCATATCAATAACATATTCCTTATATACTATTTATTATATCACAATAAAGGTAACATTTAAGTTATTATAAATTATTGAAAATTACCTGAATTTTTACGTTAAAGGGCCTAAAGCACCAAATAGACGAGCTTTTTATGGAAAACAGCCTATATGATATAAACCGTATTTTATTTCACCGAAACAGCATTTTACCAAATAAATACGCAAAAAATAGATCAGTTAACAAGCTTTGGCTGGCCATACAATAGATAATGAACTTGTATCTTATAATAAAAAAAACAATAAATAAGACTAAAGGATGACTGAGGGCCTTTTTTAGCTTATTTTAAAATTACCGACCATTAAATTAACTTTATCATGTTTTCGTAAATAAAAATTTTACTAAATTTGCATAGTACTCACAAATGAAGCAAGAAGTATATTTACTTATTAAAATCAAATTACCCTTGTCAATCAATCATATGTATAGTAGCATCTTGCTTCACAGATTGACGCCAGTAGTAACGAATTGAACTGGCTTATTTAATTTCTTTTCATTTCAGATAGTACACAAAACGTTAGCCTTATGAGGTCTTATTTAAATCGCTTTATCCGCAGTCAACGCTTACGGGTTGCTCTAGTAAGCTTCGTGTTAGGAGGCACCTGCCTGACTAGTTGCGTATCAACAAAACATCTTTCTTATTTTCAGCAGGAACCTGGCAAAGCCGATGCGTTAACAGTTGCAGCCCGCTACGTACCCACAATTCAGCCAGGTGATGTTTTATCGATACAGGTCAACAGTCTGAATCCCGAAGCTTCTTCGTTCTTCAATCCATATGCTGCCTTTGCTATAGCAGATAGAGGGCCTCAGACAAATACCATTGCCAGCACAACTCCGCTACCTTCTATTAATGGGTATATCGTTGATAATGAAGGCAAGATTGAGGTACCCATGCTCGGCAAAGTAGATGTAAAGGGCAAAACGGTAACTGAAATAAAAGACCAGTTACGCCAGTCGTTAAAAGAGTATTTGAAAGAACCCACAGTTAATGTTCGGAATCAGAATTTTCGGATTTCGGTCATGGGTGAAGTCGCCAGACCTTCTTTATATACGATTCCGAACGAACAGATCACGCTCCTGGAAGCCCTCAGCTTATCGGGTGATGTAACAATTTATGGTCGCCGGGATAACGTTCTGCTCATTCGTGAAGAAAACGGTCAGCGCACATTCACGCGAATTGATTTAACCCGCCGTGACTTATTTACCTCTCCTTATTATTACCTGCATCCCAATGATGTAGTTTATGTAGAACCGGGTCGCGCCCGTGCTGCCACTGCCGACCGTACCAATCAATTGCTCCCTATTGTGTTGAGCGGCTTATCGTTTGTCGCCATCATCTTTTCGCGTTTCTAGACTTTTCTTTTATCTAAATAAACAGGCATCACTATGTCCAATCAGAATAACTATGCGTATGCTCCGTACCAGGTGTATGAAGCCGAGAATACGCCTAATCTGCGGATGATACTTATGCGGTATGCGCAACACTGGAAGTGGTTCGTGCTATCGCTCCTATTAACTGCGGGTGCTGCTTATGCCTATTTGCTCTACCAGACACCTATTTACAAGGTACAGACCAGCCTGTTGATCAAAGACGACAAGAAAGGGCTTAGTGAAGACAACATTCTGAAAGAAATGGACATTTTCACGCCCAAGAAAGTCATTGAAAATGAAATGGAAATACTGAAGTCCTACGCGCTCATGGACAAAGTCGTAACCCGGCTTGGCCTGGACGTTCAGTATTTTCATCCCACAAATACAATTAAGCAGGAGATTTATAATCAATCGCCAATTCGGGTCATTGTTGAAAAAGGCCGCCCGATCCTTTACGAAACAGATTTAACGATTACGGTAGAAAAACCCGGCTCTGTTCGTATTGACGATGCTGTTTACCCAGTCAATCAGAGCATCAAAACGCCTTATGGTCGCCTACGGATATTCGCCCGTGATCCGTTAAAAACCAGCGCAGAACCAATTATAGTGCGCGTGTCGCCCCGGCAAAAAACAGTTGATGGCTTTCTGAAGCGGCTAACCGTCGATCCAAGCAGTAAGGCTTCAACGGTATTGCTGATGACCCTCGAAGATGCCGTTCCGCAAAAAGGGGAAGCGGTACTCAACGAATTAATTACCGAATACAATTCAGCGGCTATCGTCGATAAAAACATTGTCGCATCAAATACGCTGAACTTTATTGAAGAGCGCCTACAACTGATTGCGGGCGAATTATCGACCGTTGAAAAGGGTGTTGAATCGTACAAATCGGCCGAGGGCATAACGGATCTAAGTTCGCAGGCGGCCGTATTTCTGGAAACGGTGAAAGAAAATGACGACCAACTGAATCAGGCAACCATTCAGCTCGGCATCATTCAGGATCTCGAACGCTATGTTAACAGCAAATCTACGGAACGGGGTGTAGCTCCAAGCGCCCTTACGATCAGTGACCCAGTATTACTTGGTTTGGTTGGGAAGGTAAGCGAGCTGGAATTACAGCGGGATCAACTGAGCCGAACGACAACGATCAATAACCCGCTTCTGCAATCATTGGATTCACAGATAAAGGCAACGAAAGAGAGTCTGTCCGAAAATATTCAGAACCTCAAACGGACATTAACCAGTACGCAATCCAAGCTAAAATCGACCAATCGGCAGTTAGAGGCTCAAATTCGCACGATTCCGACTAAAGAACGAGCATTGGTAAACATCACCCGCCAACAGTCGATCAAAAACAATCTGTATACCTATCTGCTGGAAAAGCGGGAAGAAACGGCTCTTTCGTATGCGTCAACCGTAGCCGACAGCCGCACTATCGATCCACCCCGCAGTGGAAGTGAGCCCATCAAGCCCGTAAAAAGCACCATTTTTCTGATGTTCGGTCTATTGGGTCTGGTATTACCGATTGGTGTTCTGGGTGCGCGTGATGCGTTAAACAACCGTATCAGCCGCCGATCTGACGTAGAGGCCATATCGCAGGTTCCAATTTTAGGCGAAATTGTATCCAGCCGAAATGTAGATCCACTGATTATGGTATCGGGGCAACGCTCCATCATTGCTGAGCAGATCCGAGCCTTGCGTACCAACCTTCAGTTTTTGCGCAGTAACCCAACCGGCAGCCAGGTTGTGATGTTCACATCAAGTATCAGTGGCGAAGGTAAGTCGTTTTTATCGCTGAATCTTGGTGCCAGTCTGGCACTGGTCGATCGTCCGACTGTAATCCTGGAAATGGATCTTCGTAAACCGAAAATTCACTCGGTGCTTGGAATTACCAATACAATTGGCATTAGTAATTACTTAATTCAGGAAGCAACGCTTGATGATGTATTACAGGAGATTCCGGGCTTTCCGAACTACCACATTATTACCTGCGGACCGATTCCGCCGAACCCATCCGAACTTCTGAGCAGCCCCTCTTTAGAAAAGTTGTTCCTGGAGTTGCGTGAGCGGTTTGCCTACATTATTGTCGATTCGCCACCGATTGGTTTAGTGACAGATGCGCAGTTAATCGCGCCATTCGTCGATGCTACGATGTTCATGGTTCGCCATGATCATACGCCCAAAGCGTACCTCCGCATGATCGACAATCTCTATAAAGAGCATCGTTTCCAGCGCCTGAACCTAATTCTGAACGCAGTAGGTGGTGGTGAATCGTATCAATATGGGTATGGGTACGGTTACAGCAATTATGGTGGCTACTATGAAGAATCGAATCAGGTAGCCAAAGCGTCGGCCCGTAAACGGCGCTAACGAAATGACTTTAAGTTAACGGACTACTAACCCGCTCATCACATGCTCGACTTTTCATTGCCATCGCTCAATGACCCAGCGGTAATCAACGAATCGTTTTCAGCAGAAAGTAATGCTACAACCAGGTCGGCTCAGATATACCGATGGGTAAAGCGTCTGTTCGATGTTATGGTATCCAGTGTGGTCATTATTTCGCTGCTGATCTGGCTGGTGCCAGTAATTGGTTTGCTCATTCGGCTGACCTCACCCGGCCCAATCGTGTTCATGCAACTGCGAACAGGCCGGAATGGTCGTCCATTTCGATGCTTCAAGTTTCGTACGATGACTTACGAACGGGAAGCTGAATTTCGGCAAGCCACTAAAAATGACATGCGCGTAACCCGTGTTGGTCGCTACCTGCGAAAGTCGAATCTGGATGAATTGCCACAGGTTTTTAATGTACTGCTGGGCGATATGAGCATTGTGGGGCCTCGCCCCCACCCGATTCAACTGGATGCGAAACACTGGAAAACGATGCCAGGTTACCCGGCCCGCTATGTGGTAAAGCCAGGGATTACAGGACTGGCCCAATCGCGGGGTTGCCGGGGAGAAACGGCTCATTTGCTTGACATGAAGCATCGAGTCCGTTACGATCACCTCTATATCCGCAGGCAATCGTTACCGCTGGATCTTAAAATCTGTTTCTGGACGGCCTACAAAATGGTGAAAGGCGACGAAAAGGCGCATTGATCCACTCCACCAACTTATCTGATAAGCATGAAGTTACTGCATAAAAATTCATTGAGTGGCGTTGGACAATTAGTATTAACAGCTGGTTTGACATTTTTCAGTATTCCTGTATTTATCAGGGTGTTGGGCGATGAAGCATATGGAGCGTTTTCGATTGTTACACTGGCTGGGAACCTCAATATTTTTGCCAATCTTGGCCTAAATACAGCATTGCTAAAATTCCTATCAGTACAGGGTAAATCGCGGGAATCAGACTATGACATTGCCGTGACTCTTTGCTTGCTGATACTGATTATGGTTCCACTTAGTATACTTGCGATTAGCTGCCAACAGTACATTTTGCAGGGGCTACTTGGCTTATCTGATATACTTTATAGCCAGGTGGCTTCTTTATATCGCTGTGTAGTGCTGGCAAACCTCATTATCCTGTTAGGCCAAACTTTCACCACCGTTCTGGATTCACAGCAACGAATGTATCTAACAAACTTCTACCAATTAATTTACAGTATACTATACTGGGGAGGCATTATCGTAGTGGTTAGTTTCGGAAATGGACTCCCTGAAGTGGGTTTGGTAATTCTAAGTGCTTCAGTAATTTGGTTTGGCCTTGTTGTTGTGGCTGCCTGGCGAACCTGGGGTTGGTTACAATTAGGAGGGCTTCAAACTGTAATGATTCAGATTGCCCGTAAACAGGTATCGTTTAGCTCTAAAGTATATGCAGCAGGCCTATTAAGCATGCTTTTTGAGCCAATGACCAAAGTACTTGTAGCTCGTTTAATTGGTGTTCGGGAGGTAGGTTATTTAGAAATTGCATACAAAGTTCGATCGCAGCTATGGTCACTAGTAACGAAGGTAACTTATCCGCTTTATCCGAAAATTGCTCAGGAAAATGACCTTGGACGACTAAGCCGCCTTATCGGCAACTACCAAACAGGCATGCTGCTTGTAATGGTGCCGTTCTTACTGTTTTTCGTGATTGCTTTACCTGATTTACTCGGGTTCTGGCTCCCTAGTGCGAACAGAATAGTCTTTGTTGCTACTGTATTTATTGCCACCACATTTACACTAAACAGCTTAGGAATTCCGCCTTACTACTTCCTAATGAGTCGCCATCATGTAGGCAAAACAGTATGGGCACAACTAACCAACGTGGTTGTTAACCTACTAGTTAGTTTGCTGACTTATCAGCTGCTGGGTATTTATGGCTTTATACTAAGTAATTCATTAGCTATTCTGTCATCGTTGGTTTTATGCCTGTACTACCAAAAAAAATATATCGGCTGGATTGAAATTGATATCCAACAAGTACGGCGACTGGTAACTATTACAACGCTAGTCGGCGGCCCGGCTTTCTTGATTAGTTCGTTACTGATTGAACCTTGGGAACGGATAGGCCTAATAATGCTCTCTACCTTGTTGGTTTATTTTCTTCTGTTTCGCCACTCGTACAAACAGCTTAAATCGTGGGGTATATAACAGTTAAAGATCACGATTTATAACTCAATCTAAAACTATTATGCTGGGAATCGGACTCTTGCTTTTAGCTATTGGGTTGTATCTGACTCATAGTTATTTCTACGCCTTACTGCTTTTCTTCGGCTTTGTTACCAACGGCTATCAGTTGATTCCTCCAGCATTACTAATGGCAGGAGCACCCACTGATAAATTAACTGACTTGGCCTTAGTCTTTTTATTAGTTGCCTTGGTTTCCCGAAGCCGTATGCTCTGGTGGTCAATTCGTCGTGATCAACTATTCCGGTGGATAGGCATATTTATAGGCTTTATAGCTCTCGACGGTTTATACAGTATCTGGTCGGAAGGCTATGAGCTAGGTGGAGTCCTCCGAGTGTTTCGTGTCAATTTATTTTTACTCAGTTTTGGAGTGTTTTTCATCGTACCTACTCCAGTATTGATGAGGTTATTTCATACAATAGCCGTAATAACTGTTATTCAGAGTGTAATCTTTTTATGTCAGCTTGTAATTGGCCAGGCTTTATTAAATTCTACAATGGCCGGTAGTGAAGTAGCTACTACAACTGTTGAGAAGTTTGCTTTTACACGCTTTTATAACACACCTGTTTTCCTGACACCTACTGTTTTTTATTACCTATTCCAATTTCGCTGCCGGTCTAGGGCAATACATTGGGGCGTACTTAGTATTCTTCTAGTAACAGTTATAGCTCCATTACATCGAAACTATATTTTTGGTATCGTTGTAATGTCCAGTCTCTATGTCTTGTTTCAGCAGACACGAAGCCAGCGGGCATTTTACATCTCCCTCTTGGTAGTAATCGGCTATGGTGTTTCAACTGTCGACATGATTAGCTCTCGAATTAATGAAGGGCTGACGGATTTTAACAAAACGTTTACAACAGGACAATCTCTGGCCACAACGGATTATGGTGAAAACACCTTTGCCTTCCGTATGGCGCACCTCTTTGAACGCATTAATTACATTACAGCCAAACCAGGAGGTTATGTGTTCGGGATTGGATTGCTATCGGAAAACACCCGCCAGGCGGAGCAACTCTCATTTGAAGTAGGAGCATTCGACGAACGAACGGGACGCATTTCCCAGATAAATACAGGAGATATAGCCTGGTCGCTCCTAATTCTACAATTGGGATTTGTCGGTACAATCCTCTTTATTATTGTACTCATTCAATTCATACGCTTATTCTACAGGCATCGTTTAGTGCCATTCAGTGTTGTCGGACTACTAACTGTTTCTGTTACATTTCTGATCTCGTTTGCCGGAACAGAATTACTCATGATTCCCTTTCGGACTCTCATCGTCTTTTTGGCAGTAATAGTTACCAAAGCAGCATACAATTCTCCCATTCGAACCATTCAACAACGATCTGATTCACCTGACCTTACCCAGGCTCAATCATTAGAAATAGAACCGGCCTGGTAAAGCTTTATTCGAATAATCCTGCTTGAAAACAGATAAAATTTATGGACGCTATACTTCCCAAAGTAACAATCGTTACGCCTTCTTATAACCAGGGGCAATTTATCGAAGCTACTATTCAATCAGTGTTAAACCAGACGTATCCGAATATCGAGTACCTGCTGGTAGACGGTGGTTCTACCGATGAAACAATGGATATTGTCAGTCGCTACCGTGATCGTATTGACATCGTCATTCATGAACGAGATAAAGGACAATCTGATGCTATCAATAAAGGGTTCCGGGCTGCAACGGGCGATTTGGTTGGCTGGATAAACTCTGACGACGTCTTGCTTCCAGATTGTGTCACACAGATAGTCAATCTATACAAGCAACATCCAGATGGAGGAATTTATTACGGGAATACGCTTCGTATTCTTGATGAACAGAATCGTGATCTCGGTGTAATTAAAACAGATATCCCTAACCGAACGCATCTGTTAAACCAAAATTACGATGTAATCCAGCCTGGCTCTTTTTATCCTACCAAATTAGTACAACAGGTTGGCTACGTGAATGAAACTATTCACTATTGCATGGATCTGGATTTATGGTTACGCCTGTTAGACTATGCTCCTATTTATCGCTATTCTGAAAAACCAATTGCCGCTTATAGGCGCTGGGGAAATACAAAAACCAGTACGGGTGGACGCAGATTCTACCGTGATATTCAACAGGTTTTACAAAAACATGGTGCCAACGCTTATAGTCGCACACTAATGAAAACACGATACTATACACTTAAAGATATTGCTAAACAGATTTTGCTCACAAAATCAACCTAGCTTTTACTTCATCTAATAACAAAACGGAACTCATGGACGAACTAATTAAAGCGGATTTATACCGCTACGCTGGACGTACCGATTTCCGCAGCTTTCTCCGCAGTCTTCGAATTCCTGGATTTCGCTATACGTACTTCATGCGAAAATCTGCGAAACACGGAAAATACAGCCTTGCCGGTATATTCTACCGCATTTTCTATCACCATTATACCTACAAATATGGCTTTCAGATTGCCCATCACACAAAAATTGGAAAGGGTTTTCAGATTAGTCATTTCGGATGTGTCGTCATTAATAGTAAGGCCATTATTGGCGACAACTGCTACGTGTCGCATAACGTCACGATTGGGCAAACTAACCGGGGTCGAACCAAAGGTTATCCCACTATTGGAAACAAAGTATGGATCGGTGCTGGGGCGGTAATTGTAGGGAATGTCACAATTGGCGATAACGTGCTGATAGCCCCTAATGCTTATGTACCATTCGACGTACCAGCCAACAGTGTTGTTATTGGGAATCCAGCTAAAATCATCGCGAATGAACTGGCTACAGCCGACTACATCGTCAATACAGTTCATTAAAATTCAGTAAAGCTTAATATGGCCACGCCAATGAAAATCGTTCATATCAACTTTGGTTTAGAGACGGGTGGAATCGAAACCATGCTGGTGGATATTCTCAACGAGCAGTGTGCGTATGCAACGGTGTATTTATTACTGATCAACGAGCAGATTGACGTCAATTTAATAGCGACAATTGATCCTCGTGTGGTGATTTTGCGCATTGGACGTCCAAAAGGTAGTCGAAATCCACTGTACATTACAAAACTAAATGCAGCCTTACTCCGGCTAAAACCAGATGTTGTCCACTGCCATAATCATCAGATTGCCAGGCTACTCTGGGGTCGCACCGGACGGCGCTATCTAACGATTCACGATGTACAGGTACCAACCTCCTACTTTGGTCGCTATGATAAACTATTTGCGATTTCCGACATTGTTCGGCAGGATGTTTTGCAACGAACAGGCCTGGATGCGTACCGGATTTATAATGGCATCCGGACAGAAGCGATCGTAGCCAGAACTGCCTATACAGCCAATGAAATATTTAGAATTGTGCAAATCAGTCGACTACAGCATAACAAAAAAGGCCAGCATATTCTGCTAAACGCTTTACGCGAATTGGTTTACACCTACCAACTTACTCACTTGCGGGTTGAGTTCGTGGGCGAAGGTGAATCAAGGACTTATTTGCAGCAACTAACCAATGATCTTGGCCTGAACAACTATGTCACCTTTGCGGGCTTGAAAACCCGGGCCGACTTATACCAGGAATTACAAAACTATCATTTGCTGGTACAACCTTCTCTCTATGAAGGCTTTGGCCTAACGGTAGCTGAGGGTATGGCCGCCGGAGTACCGGTATTGGTATCAGCCATTGACGGCCCAATGGAATTAATTGACAACGATCGATTTGGCTATTCTTTCCCTTCGGGCGATGCGCATCAACTCGCCGAACGCATTCGGGGGTTAGTGCTGGATTACGAATCCAAAGCTGTCCGGACGATGGCTACCAGTGCTCGGCAACATGCCTGTACAACTTTCGATGTTCGACAAACGGCTAGTCGGTATCTGGCTAGCTATTGATAAGCTAAAAACACGATGATAACAGCCACTTCTCCTCCCAGAAACGATGATGCATTAGTACCCCAAGGCATCGCAAAACAAGTGCTGACCGCTGGCCCTGATCATATAAACTACCGAGGTGGTATCGGCAGTGTTATGAATGTGTATGCCCGTCATTTTGCCATTTACAAATGCGTTACCAGCCATAAACCAACTGCGAAAAAGTGGCAATTGATTCCATTCTTTCTAAAACAGTATGGCCGATTTATCCGAACCTTATGGACTGATAATGACATTCGTATTGTGCACCTTCAGGCTTCATCACACGGTAGTTTCTATCGCAAGCTAGTCTTGTTCATAACTGCTAAATATGGTTTTGGCAAGCAGGTTATTTACCATATGCACGGCTCTCGCTTTGAGAGTTTCTATCTACAAAGCGATCCAGTAAGCAAACGCTTCATTCGTTTTCTGGTTGAACATGCCGACATGGTTATTGGCTTATCGACTTACTGGCAAGATTTCTTTGCCCAGAATTTCCAGACAAAACGTCTGGAGGTTCTAGGCAATGTCATTCATCAGCGCGAATCCAAAGATTCACCCCTAGCTCTAAAGCCAGTTAACGGCCCACTCAATGTCCTGTTTTTAGGGGCAATCGGTCATAGAAAGGGAATTTTTGACCTATTAGATACCGTGCGTCTTCATCAGGCAGCACTTCATGGTCGTCTATTGCTTCGGGTGGGTGGTAACGGCGAAACCGAACAACTACAAGCTTACATCGCTGAGCATAAACTCGAATCGCTCGTACGGTTCGAAGGCTGGGTATCAGGCGAAAAGAAGCATGAGCTGCTGAGTAGTAGTGACGTATATATTTTACCGTCCTACAACGAAGGGCTACCGCTGTCAATCCTAGAGGCCATGAATTACCATTTGCCCATTATTTCAACGCCAGTTGGTGGTACGGCCGAAGCAGTACATGAGGGTATTAATGGATTTCTGGTCCCCCCCGGCGACAAAGAAGCGATCTATAATCGATTACTCCGATTTATAGCCGAACCCGATCTAGTTACACAAATGGGAGCCGCTTCGGGGCGGATTGTTCAGCAGTACCAACCTGAAACAATCTTTCCAAGACTACGAGGTATCTATGAATCTATGCTGGTGAAAACAGCCTAAACCAATCTTCGGTATGCAAGCAAATACGACGTTACTCGCAGGCAAAAGCTATGTTCCTGCCTTAGACGGATTTCGAGGACTCGCTATTATGGTAGTCGTTATCAGTCACTATGGATTAGGTAAAGTGATTCCGGGCGGGTTTGGCGTTACTTTATTTTTCTTTATCAGTGGTTTCCTGATTACCAGACTTCTGATTGCTGAGTATGAAAAAGAGCACCGGATTGATCTTAAAAGTTTCTACATCCGACGGGTCCTTCGGCTCTATCCTGCCTTGTTTTTTATGGTTGCGATTGCCATTGGTTTTACGATGTTTATGGGGTGTGGGTTTCAGTCAGGTGCAGTCTTGTCGACTCTGTTTTATTATCGTAATTACTATATGCTCTTTGGCGGCAGCCTTAGTCCCGCTAACTGCACCCGTATTTTCGACATTACCTGGTCACTATCCATTGAAGAGCATTTCTATCTCTTTTTCCCGTTACTATTTATGGCCTTCTATCGTCGGCCTAAAATTCTGGCAACACTTATGGGGATCAGTATTGTATCAGTGCTGGCCTGGCGCTTATACCTTGTTGCTACAGAAGGGTTAACAGAACTGACAGTTTACCGGATTTACCATCTCACTGATACCCGGCTAGATGCTATTATGTTTGGTTGTCTTGTAAGCCTGATTTTACACCAAGACCGGGTAGGCCGTTACATCCGTATTGTGGCTCATCCAGCCGTGTTCGCCGGAGCGATTGGGTTATTATTTTTTACGTTCCTCTACCGAGACGGCACTTTTAGAGAAACTTGGCGCTATTCGCTACAGGCATTAGCCCTAAGTGTTATTCTACCAGCGGTGCTATACGGAAAGTCTTATACTAGCCTTATGCATTGGCTAAGTACACCCTGGCTTGTGACCATTGGTAAGCTGAGTTACTCGCTCTATCTGTTTCACTGGGTTGGAGTAAGTGTAGCAGAAAACTTAATTGGCGGAGAGCGTCTCAAGGCTCCCTGGCTCCTGACAGCCGTACCACTTGGCCTGTTACTTAGTTTGTTAAGTTACAATTATATTGAAAAGCCTACAGCCAGACTTCGGAAGCGATTCGGTTCCACCGTCGAAACAGCACCGCTCATTGCCGATTCAACGCTGGTTACCGAACGTCCCTTTGTAGGATAGATAGTTTTATCTCATTTAAAATGCCCGTGATCATGGTACTACAACCATGATCACGGGCATTTTCTGTTAACAGATAAATTGAAATCTAAACTATGTATAAGGTCGAAAATCAAGTAATAATAGTTATCAAAATGTACCGTATAGTAAATTAATCACTTTTAAAGGCTGTCACTTAAAACATTATGCATTTTGTTACTTCTATCAAAAAATCACTAATACGTAATTTTCACTAAATTTTAATATAAGTACTTCTACTTATTAAATTGAGCTTAAAAATAGATCTGATAGATTCTTTATCATCATTACACAAACATATAAATTTGAACAAATCTAAGCATAAAAATAGTCATTAAAATATAAATTATTGATTATGAGGGTATTAATATAGTCACATTAAAAACTAATTAATACTAAACTAATAGTCTATTTTGTGACTGAAAAAAAAGTTCACTGTCATAATTCCAAAAACAGTGTACTTACATGAAACGTGCTTATACCTCCTTTACTCTTTTTGCCACTTCCGTTAATAAGGATTTTTCTCTTGCGTTCACGTATATTCAGGCTACTAACCGACTTGTCCGTTTAGCCGTGCTTACCACTCTCTTACCTCTCTTTTTTAACCTAAGTTTGAGCAGTTGCTCCCAAGCAGACACGATTACTCCAGAGAGCGAAACTCACTCGGCTGCTCGTGAAGATGTTAGTTTACTTGGCAGCGACGGTTTTGAAGGCCAAACAATTGCCAACTTCTGGCGAACTGAACTTCGAACTCCAACAGCAGGTCTCATTACAAAAGATATGCATCGTGTTGGCAAACAATCGATGCGCTTTTCGTGGAAAACCAGTCAGGTTAACGGCACAAATGATATGCTACACTCCGAATTAGCAATGGAAGCTTTGCCCGTCGGCGAAACAGAACGCTGGTATGGCTATAGTTCTTATATGCCTTCATCCTCAATGGCCGACGATAATCAAACAGTAATTGTTAGCCAATGGCATGGCCATCCAGATCCAGGCTTTGAAGATTCAGTTCCTCCAATAGCTATCTCTGTAGAACCAGGCAATAAATTACAATTGGTTTACCGAGCATCAAACAAGCCTATTGTTAAACCTTTGCAACACCCTACAAGCCAACTTTATGCAGATTTAGGCCCAGCGATATTTGACCAGTGGGTAGATTTCGTTGTCCACGTTAAATGGGATCCCACGGGTACAACTGGCCAACTTCAAGTATGGGTAAATGGCATTATGAAGGTAAATGAACAGAATATTCAGATTGGCTATCTACAACAGCGGAAACCATTTTGGAAAGCTGGCCTCTATTGCTGGACAGGGAAATCGAAATATGATGAGAAAGTTATATATTACGATGAAGCCCGCGTAGGTGGTCCTTCGGCTAATTACGATGCCGTAAAACCTGGCCGGGGTGATAACTCAGCCAAGAATAAGCAATAAAATAACATCATAAAGTGACTGCTTTGAGTAACTAATTTATCAGCCAATCACCAAAAAGCCGCTCCTGATTCGTCAGGAGCGGCTTTTCTATATCTCACAAAATAGCCAGCTTTAGCCGTTGTTATCCATAAACGATTACTGTTTTTGGAGTACCCGTCGGCTTTCAGTCTGCTTATGAATTAATGGGTCCACATCGGCGGGCTCAATCACTTCAAGCTGGTGAGTAAGCGTAGTTGTTCGTTCTGGATCGAGCATGAGCGAGGCCCGGATCGTTGTCGTTGGCTGATTGCGATAAAAGCCCTCCGAGTACCAACCCAGTCGTAGTGGTTCTGTCTGACCGGTCATTATCTCAGTACGCAGACCAGAGGCTATTGTTAGCCACACCCGTCGTTCTGTATCAGGATGGCTGAGGACAAACTTATTTCGACTTAACGTATCCACCCGAACGTTTGGCCCAAAATGAAACATCACCTCCACAAGCCGGGCCTGCTGACCATAATTCTCTACCAAATCACGTATTGAGAACAAATCATTAGCTTTCTCAAACCGAAAGGTTCGCTGGTGTTTACACTGAAGCCGCGCATAGCCATTGTGAGTTGCTACAACCTCATCGGCCTGGTCGTTGGATAACGACGACAATACCTGCGGTTTATAGTGATCGAGCCACAGTAAAGCACCGGCCTGAAACGCCTGATTCTGACCATCGATACAAATTGTGTTGTGGGCTCGGGTGCTGATAAAATAGTTACGCCATTCTGGATCAGTTTGATAAGAATACGTACCTGGATCAGCCAGGAATACCTGTCCATCTACATGCATCAAAAACGATAAGGCATCAGCATGGCCGTGAGCAGCAATAGACAAAAAACCCAACGGAGCAGCATCGGCATGGATATAGATCTCCCGGAACTTCGATGGGTCATCAGCAATTTCCTGTTTCCGAAAAATGTAATGCCCTTCATCATATAAAACGCTGCCTAATGGTTCACTAGTGACCGGAACAGCCTCGAAAAGCGACTGGCCGGCTGCGCCAAACAAAATATAGTTCTTTAGATCGAAACGCGGAACGTCCCCCCTACTCGCCGATTGCTGCTTAAACAATGGTTCACCAAACAATACGGCCCCTGACCGCAACAACGACTGGAAATTGTTATGCGGATGTGCATCATCGAGTAATAGCACCCGGCCATCATCCTCATCGCCGTAGCGCGGAAATGTTCCCCCGCAGTCAAGAAACTGAGCGATATAAGCTAGAATCTGTTTGAGTTTGGCGGTGTAAGCTTCTGAAAACGGATCACCAGCCCGGTCACCTACTACGTTAGCAATCAGGAAAAAGTCCGTTATAAACTGAATATATTCGGCAGCCTCTTCCCGGTTAATACCTCTTGCACTGTGTTGCAGCTGAATTTCGCGTTCCAGTCCAGCTTTTGCGTAATTCCGCCAACTGGGTGATTCGGGAAAGGCCCAGAACGAAGCGGCAATAAACAACCCGGCATACTCTGAAATAAGGTGATTATTGGCCGAAGAATGGTAGGATGGATTGCTTCGGCTATAAACGCAATGCTGGTAAATCACCGGAAGCCACTCCGTTTCGACAAATAATCGAAAATCATTATTAGTCTGCGCCAGCCCCGATGCATCTAAAATATTCCAGCTGATAAACCAATTGATCAGCCGGATATTGACCTCGATATTACTGTACCAGTTTACGCCTGTCAGGTATGGATTTTCTGCGAACCAGGATCGGTTAAGTTCCAGGAATTGAGTTAAAAAACGCTGATCGCCCGTTTGCCGGTATTGCACAGCCAGCTGAGGCAAAAACAACAATCGGTTGATCTCCCAGGCGTATTTGGCACTTCCCCAACGCCCGCTTCTCACATCGACGTCTTTGGCATAAATCAGCGGAAAACGTCGACCCGTGTTTATATCGAGATGCCAGTCTACGGGTGTGTTAATATCAATTGTATGCCGAAAAATGGGCTGTTCGGGCGAAAAGGTTACGACAGGCGTCCCTGATGGATCGAACGGCAACAAGGGCTCTGGTAAGTGAGCCAGCCGTACGGCTGGCTGCCAACCCATTCGTCGGCGACCGGCTTTCTTCCGGATGAATTCTCCTGATCGGAACATTATTTCCGAGACAGTCATAGAACGCAGCCGATGATAAAACCACTGATAGGTGTGTGTCATCTATTTGGTTGTTTTCAAGGTTTTCCGAATACTTACCCAGCCCCCTACGGAATTCTCATACAGTTGCCCCTGATCGATTGCAATGGCGGTCTTAAGTTCAGAACCGCCTAACCAGGTAAGCGGCCATGTTAACCAGGCTGCGCCCGAAAACTGCGATACAGGTTCGTCGAAAGGATGGCGATAGGTCCCATAATTAAGGCTCATCGACAGGCGAGTTTGCCACTGAATACCTTGTCCAATTGTTCCAGCCAATCCCAGGTGGCCCATTTGAACTCGGTTGTTGGCAATTGCCCAGATTCGCTTGCTCGGTTGCTCATTCTGACGTTCGGGCCGCAAGTCGGCCCGGCGCGACAGAAATGGACTACCAATCACATGCTGTTTCTGTGCCCATCCATCGAGATATTGGTAGTTGTTAAAATAGTCATCCTGTCCGTCGTAGCGGGAGCCGGTATGGGTGAGCGAGCCACTCTGGCTCATCGTATTGAAATATTCGAGCAAAATGTGCCGTACCTGAAAGCCTCCCGATTTTGTTGGCTGCCGCTTCAGTGTCAATCCGTATAATCCATCCGGCATATTGACAAAAACGACGCCCGACTTATCTTCAAACGGATGCTGGTAGTAGGCCATCGCCTGCCACTGCCCCAACGCCATTTCTGCACTGAAATCAATAGAACCCAGGTGATTACCAACGCGATTAACCCGATCAAACTCCGTTAGATTAGGGGAGTCAGACTCGCTTCCCTCGCGAGCTGTCAGCACATACATATAGTCTTTAAACGAATTGGGTAACTGTCCATTTTGAGCCACAAGGGCAGGCAGATACGCAGAGTGACCACCCCATTGTGCATTGTGCAACACGCCCGCCGTTAATCGGATGCGCGAATCGGGTCGACCAATTCGAACATACAGGGCTTTCTGATGCAGGTAGGATTGTTGAATGGAATCAGAATTGGCAAACCAGCCGTGGGCAAAAAAAGCATGAACTGAAACCAATCCTCTTGTAAAACCTAGTGGCGTAAAACCATTTGTGCCGATCTGTAGCTTCGTAATCGGCAGAGCATTGCCAGACCAGGAGTAAAAGCCAGATGATAAGGTTGAATCGCCCAGACCGATGATTTCTTTTTTGCGCCCACCCCACAGGCTAAAATGACCTAAATCAAGGGATACATACGCCTGTGGCAACAGGACAGCCGACGTTCTGGCGGCATTACCAACTGCCTGAATACCGTAACTAATGGATCGATTAAGATGACTGGTACTTAATTGGAAGCGTTCACTAATACCAACCCGCACCGAACCAGCCGGACTGTTGGTGGGAACAATACCAAACTGATTCGCCTGTAGCCAGAAGGGAGTTCGACTACCCGATGCAATTAAACCGCCCACTTCAATGTCGTATATCGTCAAACGACGTGGTGGCAGAGTCAGGGAATCGATCTGCGCTAGTGCAAGAGGACTAATTGCTGCCCAGAAAATGATCGAAAGTAATGTCTTCACCAAATAGGGGGATAAAATGAACTAAAATCGGATCAAAAATAGGACTTACTACGCAATATAATAAAACTATAATTTCCTAAATATTATTTTTGGTAACTTATTATTTAATAAAAGTAAAGTCCAATTATTTTTATGCGATGCTCTTCAAGTCCACTATTACCAAGTTGAGTAATCGTCAATCGCTATGTTCTGCGTTATAATTTCCGGATGGATAATGCTCCTATTCCCTAAAACAAAGTCCCACAATAGCATACGCCTGTCAAAGACGTAGCTACTGCGGGACTAAATTGTAAAGGACTATAAACTGAACCTCAGACCGAAGCCTGTATCTGTCTATTGCTTGTTGTAAAGCGGGTCGAGGAATAAATAACGCCCTCTTTTCTGTTCAGGCTCCTGCCGGGTTGTTACGTCGATGTGCATAACCGGAACCGCATTTCCATTCGTAACTGCCGACCAGGTTGGCAAACCAGAACCGTTCGGATTACCCGTTTTTATGAAGTTGGCAAAATAGTTCTGCATTACCTCCGACACTTTATAATCGTCAGGTGTCCAGGCATATACTTTGTTCGTGGCCAGATTGCCCATGGCATACTCGATCTCCGCCGAATGCACGGCTCCACGAGCAGGTGGCGCTTTGGCAGCAGGGGCATCGCTCTTGACAACACCACCCGCCAGACCTGGGGCCGCATTACCCATTTCGGGTGTCATAGCCGGTCTTGGGCGTGAGTAGAGATAACGATATACCGGTTTTCCGCCCGTTTTACTCTGAATATCAGCCCATTTCCAGGTGCTATAGCCAATAAACCGGTCGCTGGCCAGATCAGTAGCCGCCTGTATGATTTCATCTTCGGTTGTGCCCGAATATAGTTTTAAAACTTCACTGGCCTGTTCGCCATACAGTTTCTGCACCGCTTTTGTATAGTTTTCGGGGGTTGGCTTTTCCTGTCCCAGCACAACCCGTGCGTTCATTTCCTCCGAATTCCAGCCAGCCAGTAATGGAACATGAGCCTGTTCACCAGCGGCAAAAAGCTGGGATGGTGGCTTTGGAAAAAAGTATCCATCGACCGTAGCCGAGAAGCGGCCGAAAGGAACCTTAGCGGTTGCTTCGAGCAGTTTGTCAGCTTGCATCGCCCGTAAATCGACCAGCGATTTTGCCCCGACACTCGTGGCGAACTCAACACCGTTTTTCTCTCCTTCGGAAAGCGGAGCAGGCGGCAATGTGCCGAGTAGTGAACCGCTTTCACCAATAGCACCAGCAATCAGGCCTTTCGACAAGGGTGATACCATCTGAGCGCTGACCGAGACCGAACCGGCGGACTCACCAGCAATCGTTACTTTTTTAGGGTCTCCTCCAAACGCTTCAATATTTTGTTGTACCCAACGCAAAGCAGCATTCTGATCGAGATAGCCATAGTTACCGGATGCCCGATGTGGCGATTCTTTTGTTAATTCAGGGTGGGCAAAGAACCCAAATAAGCCCAGGCGGTAGTTCACGGTAAGCGTAACGATGCCTTTACGGGCCATACTCTCACCATCATAGCGTGGCTCTGAACCATCGCCAGCCATAAAGCCACCCCCATAAAAGTAAACCAACACCGGTAGTCGTTCTTTGGCCGATTTGGCGGGTGTCCATACATTCAGGTAAAGACAATCTTCGCTCATACCGTCCGACCGGAAGCCCATATCGCCAAAAAGAGCAAGCTGCATAGCACGGGGCCCAAATTTTTTAGCAGGACGAACTCCCTGCCAGTTTTTTGCGGGCTGCGGCTCTTTCCAACGTAACTCACCGACAGGCGGTTGTGCAAACGGAATTCCTTTGAATGAGCGAATCCCGCTTTGTTCAGTAGTACCCTCTACGGTGCCGTTGGCGGTTTTGGCCTGAGGGGCTTCATTGTTTGATTGAGCAATTGCCGCTACTGTTAGCTGCATAGCAAGCAACGCGATAAAAGGGATTTTCATGACAAATCGGATAAGGGTAATTAGCAGGACTTAGTAGACAATTTTCTTAGGGAATCAGTTAGTCAGGGTTAATTACTGGTAAAAATCATCCCTGTGTCTGTTATTGGCTTATTATTGTAGCATAATGAGACAATAATAATCGCTTAAATTGAGATCACCAAATTTTCTGTTATTTGTGGCTAGAATTCTGACAGTATGAACGATCAACTTATTCCGGAAGAAAGCAGATCAGATGGAGCCGGTTTCTTACCGGGTCTGGCCATCGACTGCGTGATTTTCGGCTTTCATGATAACCAACTGAAAATCTTATTGCTGGAGTATCGAAATACGAGCCTGTTTGCCCTACCGGGTGGTTTTATTCGAGAGGGTGAAAATGTAAATGATGCCTCCAGGCGCGTACTCGCCGAACGAACGGGTTTGCATGATATTTACCTGGAGCAGTTCTATACGTTCGGTGACCTAAACCGTCATGACCCTACCCCTTTACGCGCAATCATGGCAGGCAAGGGTCTGGAACCCGTCGACAGCCATTGGTTGCTGGGCCGATTTGTTACGGTGGGGTACTATGCGCTCGTTGATTTTACAAAGGCAGTGCCTGTTCCGGATTTGCTTTCCGATAGTTGTACCTGGTACGATCTGGCTGCCTTACCTACACTGATGCTCGATCACCAGACTATCGTTTTAAAAGCGCTGGACACGCTGCGAGCTGACCTCGACCGGAAGCTGATTGGCTTCAATTTGCTTCCCGAAACTTTCACGATGAACGACCTCCAAAGTCTCTATGAAACTATTCTGGGGCAGTCGTTGCATCGGTCAAGCTTTCAGCGAAAAATGCTTGGTCTGAGTATTCTGGAGCGGCTCGACAAACAATACAGGGGCGGAGCGCATAAAGCGCCTTACCTATACCGTTTCATTTCAGGAAAATAGAGGGGAATCGCGCAGGAACTAAAAAGCGGACACAAAAGAGAAGCGAAATTACTTCGGGAAATACAGCCGGAAGGTCGTTCCCTGCCCTACCTGACTATCCACTTCAATGGAGCCTTTATGGCTGTTGATGATATTCTGTGTGGCCGTCAGACCAAGGCCCATACCGCCCGATTTACCGGTAAAAAATGGATCAAATAGTCGCTTACGGTCGGCTTCGGTAATCCCTCCGCCATTATCCATCACTTCCACATAAACCCGGTTATCTTCAGTACTATAGGTTTTTACAACCAGCATTCCTTTGCCTTCTTCCATCGCTTCAACCGCGTTGACAAGAATGTTAAGCAGTGCCGTTTTCACCTGCTCCCTATCCAGTAACGCCGTACAGTCATCCGTTGCAAAATGCACCTCAAGCCGCATCCGTTTGAGTTTAATACGGTCGCTGATAAGTTGTAGGGTTGCCTTTACAACTGCGTTGAAATCCTGCCGACGACGTTCGAGTTCACGTGGTTTGGAGGAGTTAAGCATTTCGGTGATGAGTTGCCCGATGCGATCTACGTTCCGCCCGATAATATCGGTAAACATCGTTACATACTCATTGTCCATCTCCAGCTCATCTTTGAGCTGTTCCAGAGCGAGGCTTAAATTGGTCAGTGGATTACGGACCTCGTGGGCAATACTACGCGCAATTTTGCCGGTCATGGTCAACTTCTCGGCCAGAATCAGATCCTGTTGTGCCCGTTTCTGATCCGTAATATCGCGGACAATGCCCTGGTACCATTCGGGTAAACCGGCTCTATCTTCAACCGCCCAGACCGAAATCAGGCAAATTCGCTTCCGACCGCTTTTGCTGATCAGTGTCGTTTCAAAGTCCTTGATCTGGCCATGCTCACGGACGTTGAAGCGTAACTCCCGCAGAAAGTTCAGATCGGCAAAAAGCCGGGCGGGGTTCAGTTTACGCAGCTCATCGCGGCTGTAGCCCAGCAGGCGCTCAACGGATGGGTTAGCATCCTGAAAATGAAGTTGTTCATCGGCTACGAAAATCGCATCAATTGAACGCTCGAAAAGTGACCGGTATTTGTTTTCCTTCTCGGCAACCTCGGCCAGAACGCTGGCCTGTCGAAGTGCATAGCGAATACTGCGCCCAAGCAGTTGAGCGTCGATACGCCCCTTCACCAGATAATCGGCGGCACCGAGTTCGAGAGCCGACTGGTCGACCGTCAAATCATCCTGCCCCGTCAGCAGAATCATTGGGGCCCGGCAACCTAATCGAAAAGCTTCCTGAATGAGGTGAATCCCGGTATGATGCCCTAATCGATAATCGACCAGGTAGACATCATGGTCGTTCTGTTTTAGCGCTTCCAGCCCCCGTTCATAACTGTCGACCCAGTCCAGCTTAATATTTCCATTTTCCCGCGCCGACACCAGTGCACGGGTTAACATGTAATCGTCCTCGTCGTCTTCAATCAGGAGAACGCGGATAGTATCATTTTTTACAGAAACGTTGAGAGTAGATTCAGCAGTCATATACTTTTGGGCAATAACCCACAGTTTTCAATTATAATGCAACGTTAAATTTAGCCATTAAGCAAACAGAAAACTGTTTGAGTCTACTAGGGCAATTTAACGGTATCCATCCAGTAGGCTTTAAGTGCCCCTATCATTTCGACCAGCCGATTAAAGTTAAAGGGCTTTGTCACAAACGAGTTAACGCCCAGGTTATACGTTTTAATCACATCTTCGTCGGTTGAGGATGTTGTCATAACGATTACGGGCAAACGACGAAGCTTCGGATCATCTTTAATTTCGCTAAGCGCCTGAAACCCGTTTTTACGAGGCATATTCAGGTCCAGAATCAACAAATTGGGCCAGGGTGCGTTCTGCTCATTATAACGTCCTTGCTGCCTCAGATATTCCATCAGTTGTTCGCCATCTTCAACGAACTCAATTGCCTGATTATAACCATTCTGCCGCATCGCTTGTTCGAGAAACATACGATCATCGGCATCATCGTCGGCAATAAGAATAGTCATCACAATAGACTTTCGGTGCATACAATCAATTAAGTTAAGCAGTTACGGTTATTTACGTTCAATTACATCCTTTTCAACCAGCTTAACAGGCTGATCGCACACTCAAGTCTGTAAGTAGGAAGGTACACACTATTCTACGCAGGTAAATTGGTCAAAAATAAAAAAAATCTGCTAACTATAGAGTTTTAATAGGCAACAAAACAACGAAAGTTGATCCTTCATTGGGCCGACCCTCTGCACGAATAAAACCCTGGTGGTTTTCTACTACTTTCTGAACGATGGACAAGCCAATACCCGTTCCGGTAAATTGAGATCGGGTATGCAATCGCTGAAAAAGCTGAAAGATTCGCTCGGCATATTGCTGGTCAAATCCAATCCCATTATCGAGTACCTGAATCCGGTGAAAGCCCCGATTTGCCAGAGATTCTGGCAATAGATTCGTTCCATCAGGCCGGGTCACCTCGCGTCCTCGTACCAGATCGGCCATGATCTGTACGTGTGGCACCACATCTGTCCGGCTAAATTTTAGCCCGTTACTAATCAGGTTCTGAAAAAGCTGGCGTAACTGACTGGTATCTCCATTAACCGTAGGCAATGCACCTGTCACCAGGTTTGCTTTCTTATCCAGAATGACTAATTCCAGATCATTGATTACTTCAGCAACAAGCTGATTAAGGTCTACCTCGTTAAATGCTTCTCTGGCGTTAGCCACATGGGAGTAGGCCAGCAAGTCTTTAATAAGAATTTGCATCCGGAAGGCCGCCGACTGCATGCGGTTGATCATATCAGCCCCATTGGCTCCCAGTGTATCAGCATATTGATTTCGCAGCATATCGCCAAAAGACACTACCTTTCGCAACGGCTCCTGCAAATCATGGCTGGCCACATAGGCAAATTGTTCCAGATTGTTATTTGTCTTCTGAAGCTCCTGAATTAAGGTACCAGTATGCCGTTCGGCTTTTTTTCGCTCTGTAATATTGATGAATGAGACAACGAGTCCGTCTCCATCGCGAGGGGTTGCTGACACATCAAGCCAGAGTTCGGCTTTGTCAGTTTGCAAATAGGCTTCCACACGTTCAGCCTGTCTGGCCTTCAGTACCTGCTCAAACATGGTCCAGAGGCCCATTTCCACACTTTCGGGGTATAGCTCCAGCAACCCGCGTCCCACAACCTCGGTCTGATTTCGCTGAAAGAAAACTTCGGCGGCTCGATTAGCCGATAATATGCGCAAATCGGTTAAGTGCCCATTTCCCCGAACAGGATCAAGAGAAACAAGGCCATTCAATGACCCATCCAGCAGCTTACTCACAAATTCGGCCTGATCTTCGGCCTGCCTTGAAGCCTTTTTTAATTGGCTGATATCGATAAAGGTAACGACGCAACCATCATCCAGCTTGGCGATAGCAACATCATACCAGGTATTTACGGAGGGAAAATAATGTTCAGTACGTACCGATTCGCCAGTTTCTGTTACTCGCGCATACAGCCCGAACATACCCGTTATGTGTGAGTCGGGATAGATACTCAGCAATGTGTGATCGGCAATGTCTCTACCGATACGTTCCAGAATATCTTTTCGGGCAGTCTGATTATATAGTCGAAATCGAAAATCAATGATCGTACCGCGGCTATCGCGAATGGCTTCATACACAACGGTTCCATTCAGCGACGTATTCAGAATTCCATGCAGAAGTTTGTTCTGCATTTCGGCCTGTTGAGCTGCCCTGTGCTGAACCGTTATATCGCGCAATGTCACCAATACGCCATCGCCCATTTTTCGAGCTCTCAGACTGATTGTTGCATTCAGATTGGGATCATAAAAAACGTGTGTTGCCATTTCGCCCGTTTCAACCACCTGCACATATTGCCGCATGGCTGGCCCCAGAATGGCTTCCTGTTCCCGATTATCGCCCAGCATATACATCCCCAGTTCCCGTTTATAGGGCGATGGAGCAAATGACTCAAATGCTTTATTAAAATAGATGAGCCGAAAGTCCACAATGATGCCTGTTTCATCTCGCACGGCCTGATGAAACACGACCCCATCAGGCAATAAATTAAGCATATCGGAAAACGGAAGATCGGATAAGCTATCGGTAACCATATTCATTCTAGTGAACGGATTCTTCCCCATACTGTGGAAGACTGTCCGCAAAATACGTAAAATGCCTAATTGGTGAATACATACCTACTGGCTCCGTAAAAATGCTGAATCCATTGAAATACAGCTTCAGACGGCTATAAAGTAGGGTACAGTTAAACTCTGGCACGAATTTTTACCTCTAAGTCAGGAAAGCAGGACGTGTTCCTGCCTCACAATCCAACATTCAACACTATGAAAAGCTCAGTGAATGCTTTATTTACGGCTGCTATTTTAACGATTGGTGTCTATGTATCAACAACCACCGATACATTGGCTCAGGGTCGTGTTCGGGCCGGTATTAAAGGCGGTCTGAACGCCAGTTCTCTCTACTATGATAGCCAGGGCGTCACCAACAAGAACGAACGAATTGGCTTTCATTTAGGTGTATTTGCCCAGGCTCCCCTTGGCGAGTTCTTTGCCATCCAGCCAGAGTTACTTTATACAACGAAAGGGGCATCGGCAGATTATAATGTGTTAGGGTTTAACGGTAAAAACACGTTTCGGCTCAATTACGCGGAACTTCCTGTTTTAGCAACCTTCAAATTAGGTCAGTCTGTTGAATTACAGGCGGGGCCCTACGTGTCTTACCTGCTAAACTCAGACGTCAATTCTAACGGTGATTTTGGCACGGGAACCTCTGCCATCAATCGGGATAATTTCAACAAAGTTGATTATGGCCTTGCTGGTGGTCTGAATGTCTATTTTGGTAAAGCCTTTATCGGCGCCCGGTATGAACAGGGACTACAAAATATTGCGAATAGCGGAGCTGCCCGTACGGTATTAGGCAATGCTAAAAACGGTGTAGGACTATTATCAGTAGGTTTTAGTTTTAATTAATTGACGATTTCAGTTGTAAACTGATTGAACCAGCATTGCTGGTTCAATCAGTTTACAACTGAAATTATGAAGCTATAGATGGATATCGTACGCTTTGAGCTTATTGTACAGGGTCTTACGATCAATGTTCAGCACTTCAGCAGCCTTGGTTTTGTTGTATCCGGTTTTCTCCAGAACTTTTAAAATGGCAGCTCGTTCGGCATTTTCTGAAACAGATTTCAAATTAGCAGCCGATTGACTGATCACCGGAACACCAGGCCGGGCCGGATCATAGCTTACCTGGGCTCCACTTACGGCATCGGAGGTCAGATATTGTGGGGAAAGAATTTCCTGTGGTAATACATCCGCTTCGATATAATCACCCTGCGTCAGCAGTACGGCTCGCTTTACAACATTCTGCAACTCACGCAGGTTACCATGCCAGAAATATTCCTTCAGTTTGTCTTTCGCTTCGTCGTTGAAGCCGATAATGTCTTTTTCCAGTTGCTGGTTAGCCAGTTCCAGAAAATGTTCGGCAAAGATCATGACATCGGCCTTACGCTCACGCAGCGGGGCGAGGTGAATTTCAAATTCTGCGATCCGATGGTAAATGTCTTCCCGAAAACGGCCCTGTCTTACGGCTTCACGCAGATCTTCGTTGGTAGCAACGATAATCCGTACATCCACCGCAATATCCTGATTAGAACCAATCCGACGGATTTTACGCTCCTGTAGAACACGTAATAATTTGATCTGATTATCGTAGGAAAGGTTTCCAATTTCGTCTAGAAACAACGTGCCTCCGTTCGCAAATTCGAAGCTACCCGCTTTATCGGCCATTGCACCCGTAAAAGCGCCTTTAACGTGTCCAAACAGCTCGCTGCCAGCCAGGTCTTTGCTCAGTGCACCACAGTCAATAGCGACAAAAGGCTTATCGCCCCGTTTGCTTTTGAGGTGAATAGCATTGGCTACAAATTCCTTTCCTGTTCCGGTTTCGCCAGTTATGATAACTGACATATCGGTTGGAGCAATCAGGTCGATGTGTTTCTGTAGCTGTTCGGCTACCCGGCTTTTACCAAAAATAAATCGCTTGCCGTCGGGTGCAATGACACTCTTAGTGGCAGACCTTGCGGAAGTTGGTTTAGCTGATGCAGTGCCAGAAGCGGCTGGAGAAACGGATGAGTCAGCGGGTTGGTTAAGCGACTGCAACCGTCGTTCGAGAGCACTCTTGATTGTATAAAGGATTTCGTCGGGGTAAAGTGGCTTTGTCACATAATCATAAGCACCATGCTTTACCGTCTGAACGGCAACCCGCACATCGGAGTAGCCGGTAATAATAATAACAGCTGTGGTTGGATGTAATACCTTTATCCGGCGTAACATTTCCAGGCCGTCGATATCAGGTAGTTTGAAGTCACAGATAACCAATTCGAACGGCTCTTTTCGTAACAGTATGAGACCGTCCTCACCCCGTTGGACCGACGCTGTTTTATAACCCTGTTTACTCAGAAAACGCTCGAGAAGCAGGCATATATCATTGTTATCGTCAACGATTAAAATCTTTTCCATGAAGTAGTAGCAGCCGATTCGGGCAACCTATGCCAGCTAAATAACGAATGAAAGGACGAGAAAGGTACTTCCGGCTGCGTAAACAAAGATACTCAAACCTGAATGGTTTGCAAAGCCTGCTCAACCGAACGGCGGGTGAAGGGTTTGCCCACAAAATAGTCAGCACCCTGCTCAGTAGCGCGTCTACGTTCGGCCTGCCCATCGAAGGCACTTATCATGATTACTTTAGCCTCCGCCTGGTCTTGCTTAATAAACGGCAGCAAGTCAAATCCTAATCCATCTGGCAAGTTTAAATCCAGGAAAATAGCATCGAACTGTTGTGTATTCAAACACTGACGCCCTTCTTCAATGAAGTGCGCGCACGTTGGAATATATCCTAGCTTTCTTAACAAGCCTGATAATAATAAACAAATATCTGCTTCGTCGTCAATAATTAGAACCCGCTTGTTATTCGAAACTGGATTCATTATGGTCGGCCTGAACTTCGGTCTGGTGCTAACTCCCATCATCGCTTTACTACGCTTAATCCAATGGACTAAATTTATTAATACTCTATATAATTCTATGCCGAAGAAAATTTCAGTTTCTCAGAACACGTAGATATACTTAGTAAAGTGCAGAGAATGGGCGAATTATGGCATTTAAAGGCGCATTAAAAATTACAGAAACGTTTGATTTATGGCTAAACTCTATTGGTATTATGGGCTTTTTTTCCCCGTTATTTCTACAACTGTAGAATTAAGTCCACAGTTATAGCGACCTTTTTATAGGCTATTTTTGATTAGTTACCATTATGATAGAGATAGTAAAGGCTCATTTACAACACTGTAAGCTATGTTTTGTTACATTTTCGCCAATCTGAGTTCTTTTGGCATAACTTTTTCTACTAAGAATGACGAATGCGAGACAATCAATTCTGATTTACTCAATTGACGTTATGGGAAATTTGCTCTATACGATAGCTGTTATATTAGTTATCCTCTGGCTCCTGGGCTTTTTAGGGTTTAATAGCTTTGGGTTAGGCAGTTTGATACACGTATTACTGGTTATCGCTGTTATTGCAATTATCCTGCGCCTGATTCAGGGAAGAGGGGTTTAAGGCGTACTAGTTTCAACTTACCTTTTTCAGCCAGACCATTCTGGTTAAAGACATACACAACATACCTAACAAGGTGGTACATTTAGGTTTAGGTGGTTTCATTTTAGGTTAAGTACAAGTTACGGTGGGTACGGAATCCCTACGCCAAGTTGAGCGTAGGGATTTTTTGTTTTGTCACTATTTTTTGCCCCTACAATCAGGCAAATGCCCAAAATTAATGGTAGATTGTACTGACAATGGGGTGAGGAACTATTGGGGCCCTTTGTGGAAAATACTCCTCAGTATATCTGTATTGGCTTATTCAGCGCATTCAATAACTTGTTTTCTGTCAGACACTTATTACATTTGCGACGTTCTGGTACAAAATTTTCTATAGGAACGGCGTAATGAATCACACACTAAATCAAGCAATCATGAAATCGTTACCCGGAATTTTAGTGGGATTAGCAGTAGGAGCCATTGTTGGTGTTTTGTTAGCTCCCGAAAGTGGCAAGAAAACCCGCAAACGGATCTCGTCTGAGTCGGATTCGTTCTTTAAAGATTTGCAAGACCAGTTGCAATCGGGTCTGGACAATATCCGTAGCCAATATAACGACTATGTCGACAGCGCTGTCACAAAAACCCAGGACGCTGTTAGCCAGGTCAAGAAAAAAGCAAAATACTAATTGATCACCAATCACCTAAAACGAACAGAAAAATGAGAAGCTCACGCGATTTTTTAACAGGAATAATCACCGGTATCGTTATTGGCATTCTGACAGCTCCCCGGAGTGGGAAGGAAACACGGGACAAATTAACTGAAGAAGCCAGCAAAAGAACCGATGATCTGAAAGATCAATTACAAAAAGGTGTTTCGCAGGTAAAAGATGGTTTCGAGCAAGCTAAGTCGCAGGTGAATCAGTACGCCGATAAAGCGAAAGAGCAATACAATCAATATAAAGATCAGGCTACGGAAGCTTTTAATAAAGAAAAAGAGAATCTAAAATCTAAATACAACACTAAAGTTGATGATTTAGCCGACAATGCTCAATCTGGCGTTGAAGATTCGCAGGATGCGCTTAAAGTCAACTAGTGCAAAATTTTGATTTACTTAACGTCTTGAAAAATGCAGCGACCTACTCTGAATAAGGGTAGGTCGCTGTTGTTTTACAGCCTAAGTAATTGACAAAAAAGTAGTTAAAGATTCATTAAAATAAAAATACCACTAACAGTCTGCATATCTGCAAATTATCCTTTTTTATCAATATAGTAATACTTAAAGAATTTACAGTTTTGAGAACGTACAATTACTTAAAGCATACGTTTAACAACCTTTTAATTTTGGTTTAAGCAGCCTTTAATTGCGTCTGATGACCTTTGCTGTTGAAATAATGTCTACCACATTGTTCAACATGATTTTGCATCTGACATCGGTTTTGTTTTCCCCCATACGTACCGCACTGACGGTATGGGCTGCGCTGAGTTTATCAACCGGGTTCGCTATTGCTCAAACGCCGGTTATAAACACAAATACACCCACAACTCCCGCTTCCGATACGCTTCGGCTGACGCTTGCTCAGGCAGACGAACAGTTTAAAGCTCATAACCTGACTGTACTGGCTACCCAACTTGGCATTAGCGAGAATCAGGCTTATGAAATTCAATCGCAACTGCGCATCAATCCGGCCATTTACGTCGAAACGATGCCCTATAACCAGCAGACCAAAGAAGTACTCCCGTTTCGGCAGAGCAATGCTCAACAGGTTGTACAAGTGCAGCAATTGATCCGGCTGGCTGGCAAGCGGAACAAACAGCTGGCAATTGCCAGAACAAGCACTGAGTTGGCAACTGACCGTTTCTACGATCTTCTGCGAACACTGACCTATCAGCTCCATACCACCTTTTATGACCTCTATTATGCCCGGCAGACGCTAACTGTTTATAACCAGGAAATTACGACTCTTCAGCAAACCGTTGCCCTCTATCAGCAACAGTTTGATAAAGGCAATGTGCCTCTCAAAGATCTGACTCGCCTGAAAGCATACCTGTTTAGCCTGACTACCGAACGGCAGCAATTACTCCGCCGGTTAATTGATGATCAGGCCGATCTGGTTGTCCTGCTCAATACAAGTCCATCCACAGCCATACAACCTGTAGTTGCCCCCGAAGCCATCAATCGGTTTACGGTAAACAGCCTGACTATTAATAATTTGTTTCAGCTGGCAGAACAGCATCGATTTGATTTAAAAGGCTACCGCGATCAGGCAAAACAGGAACAGCAGAACCTGACTCTGCAAAAAGCGATGGCGGTCCCAGACCTGACTCTTCAGGGGACCTACGACCGTAATGGCAGCTATATTTCCAACTATTTTGGCGTCGGTGTGGGTATCAGCTTACCTGTACTCAATAAGAATCAGGGAAATATTCAGGCCGCTAAAATTCGTATTCAAAGCAGCCAGCAATTACTGAGCGCGTACAATTTGCAGGTCGACAGCGATGTGGAGCGGGCCTACACCAAAGCACTCCAGACCGAGCAACTATACCAAACCTTCGACCAGCGGTTCAACGATGATTTCGGGCGGTTAATCGATGGTGTTACGACTAATTATAAAAAGCAAAATATCGATGTGGTTGAGTTTCTGGATTTTTTTGACTCCTATAAAAGTAGCCAGCTTCAGTTTGCCCAACTCCAGAATGACCGGATGCATAGCCTCGAAGAAGTAAGCTTTGCCGTTGGTACCAACCCCTTTCAAAATTAAGTCATGAAAAAGTATTCATTCATATTGCCCTGCTCCCGCCCGCTTCAAATTCGCGACCACCTGGGGTTAAGTACCGATAAACCAATGGCGGCTGCCTTCGGATTTCTGGTCCGTTCATCGACTGATACCAGATTTCGGCAACGGGCAATAGCTGCTATTGCTGGCCTGCTCCTGATGGGTAGCCTGAGTAGTTGCGGCTCATCGGCCCAATCGGACGATGCATCGTCGACAGAGCGCCATGAAACGAATTTGCTGTCTACGGCCCGACTCGATACAGCCAGGTTAGAAAATGCTGTCAATGAGTTGAATCTGACCGGAAAAATCACGTTTAATCAGGATCAGGTTGTCAAGGTATTCCCGCTTGTTGGTGGGCATATTGAGACGATCAAAGCCGATTTAGGCGATTTTGTTAAAAAAGGACAGACCTTAGCCGTGATCCGGTCGGGCGATCTTGCCGACCTGGAGCAACAGGGTATATCGGCCCGTGGACAGCTGTCTGTTGCTCAGAAGAATCTTCAGGTTACCGAAGACATGGCGCAGGCTGGTTTGAGTTCGCAACGTGAACTGGTAGCCAGCAAAGAACAACTGTTAGCGGCAAAAGGTGAAGTCAATCGTGTTTCGGAACGGCGTCGGATTCTGGGCGGTAATGGATCTGTTTATGTAGTGAAAGCGCCAATGAGTGGGTTTATCGTTGAAAAGACAGCCTCTCCCGGCATGGAACTGCGTTCGGATGACCCCGAAAATCTGTTCACCATTTCGAATCTTGATCGTGTATGGGTGATGGCTAACGTATATGAGTCCGATCTGGCTAATGTTCATGAAGGCGACCCCACAACTATTACGACCCTCTCCTACCCTGACAAAGTCTTTCATGGTCGAATCGATAAGATTTTTAATGTACTCGACCCCGATAGCAAGACACTGAAGGTACGGGTAACCCTCGACAACGCCGACTATCGGCTAAAACCGGAAATGTTCGCCAACGTGAGCGTAACCTATCCCGGCCGCGACAAACGCGTAACAGTGCCGGCTGGGGCTGTTGTCTTCGACAAAAATCGTAACTTTGTGGTTGCTGTCAATAAAGAAAACCAGCCCATTGTACGCGAAGTAAACATCTACAAAACAGTCGGGCAAAAAACGTTCCTGGCGAGCGGTCTGACTCCCGGCGACCGGGTTGTTACCACAAACCAGCTATTGATCTACAATGCGTTAGGCAATTAAATCAACTATCGGCAATCGGGTCCGGCAGCGCTGGCTACCCAAAGCAGAAGATCTGTTCAGGTAGCCAGCGCTGCCGGGCTCGATTATTAACAACAAGCTATAAATTCTTCACCCAACTGGTACTATAGTTGAATTTTTGACCTCAGCCATCACGAAAAAGCTACTTATATGCAGCGTTCCGGGAATAACAGACAATTGTTCCTGATAAAACCGGTTATACGTTTCCATATCGCGGCTAACGATTTTGAGCAGATAATCAAACGTTCCCGAAACCCGGTTACACTCCAGTACTTCTGGTAACTCACGTACGGCTGCGTCAAAGTCGGCAAAGGCATCGCGTGTTTGTCGGTCCAGCGTTACCTGACAGTAAACCATCAATATATTACCCAGTTTTTTTTTATCCAGAATTGTCACATAGCGGTCGATAACGCCTTCGCGTTCGAGTCGTTTGATACGCTCATGAACGGGCGTCTTGGATAGATTGATACGCTGTCCGATCTCCTGAATCGTCAGTCGGGCATTCTCCTGGAGAAGACCCAGGATTTTATGATCAATTGAGTCTAGATTTACCATAACGGAATTTTTACGCCAGGTAAGCGTATTATAGCCTACTGATAGAATAATTTCCTTTTAATGTTTCGAATATTATCCAAATTTCCCAAATAGTACGCAACTATTAGAAAAGAAAACCTGTTAGCCTACCTTTGTTTCCTCAATCGACAACAACTTTTAAAGTCCCAGATATCATGGTTATTGGTGTTCCGAAGGAAATCAAAAACAATGAAAACCGCGTTGCTCTGACACCTGCTGGTGTTGCTGAGCTTCGGAAGTATGGCCATACTGTCTATGTACAGGTCAACGCTGGCGAAGGCAGTGGTTTTGAGGACACAGAATACATTGCGGCTGGTGCGACAATGCTCCCTTCAATCGAAGAGGTATATGGCATTGCCGAAATGATTATGAAGGTTAAAGAGCCAATTGCGGCTGAATATGACCTTATTAAAGAAGATCAATTACTGTTTACCTATTTCCACTTTGCTTCGTCGGAAGAGTTAACACAGGCTATGCTGGCTAAAGGCGCAGTTTGCCTGGCTTACGAAACGGTGGAGCGACCAGATCGTAGCTTACCACTACTCGTACCCATGTCGGAAGTAGCCGGTCGGATGGCGGTTCAGGAAGGAGCCAAGTATCTTGAAAAACCGCTCAAAGGTCGTGGCATTCTTCTGGGTGGCGTTCCGGGCGTAAAACCAGCCAACGTACTTATTTTGGGTGGTGGAATTGTCGGAACACAGGCCGCGAAAATGGCTGCCGGTTTAGGGGCGCATGTTACCATCATGGATGTTAGTCTGGCACGTCTACGCTATTTGTCGGACATTATGCCGCCCAACGTTCAGACAATGATGTCGAACGATTACAACATTCGTGAAATGATCAAGGTCTGCGATCTGATCATTGGTGCTGTCTTGATTCCGGGTGCTAAAGCTCCTCACCTCATTACCCGCGATATGTTGAAACTGATGCGATCGGGTACGGTGCTTGTAGACGTTGCGGTTGATCAGGGAGGTTGCATTGAAACCTGCCGCCCAACCACGCACGAAGATCCAACCTTCATTATCGATGGCGTTGTGCATTACTGTGTAGCAAATATGCCGGGAGCAGTGCCTTACACCAGTACCCTTGCGTTAACGAATGCTACTCTGCCTTATGCACTCCAGTTGGCTAACAAAGGCTGGCAACAAGCCTGCCGCGACAACATGGACCTTCAGTTAGGGTTGAATGTAGTTGATGGCAAAATTGTTTACAAAGGTGTTGCTGATGCGTTCAATCTACCACTGACTCCTGTAAGCCAGGTATTGGCGGAAGAAGAACTGGCAAACTAAAAGACTTCAGACACAGCAAAAAAGACACTTACTTATTCTTCGTCTTTCAAAGCTGTTATAAGATATTACCAATTCATCGACAAACGCAGGCCGCTCTTCTCTTGAGCGGCCTTTTTTTACGTGTCTAAAAAATCTGTGAATTAGTCTATAAAGCAATCAATGTGGTGTCGGTTTCTCAAAACCGACACAGCGAGGACGGTTCGCCGATGCGACGGTTCGGTTCGCCGTGGCGACTCTCAAAACCTCGTCGTTCAGGGGCCGGATGTGGTTTGGCAACCCGCAGAGGTCAGGTTGAAGCACCTGACCTCACGCCAAAGAGGCAACCATGTATGCCAATCAGAATACAGACTGCTGTTATTTTCCTTCTCTCGTTAACCAAGCAATTGCTTTACCAGAACGGCCCACTCCTCATCGAGCGTGCCGTCGAAAAACGACGCACCTGCCCGGCGATACCAATAGTTGGCATTGAATCGATCGCCTTCTTTTCGGTGCAGATAAGCATGAATACGGTCATATGGCTTTTCGCCTTCACGAGTCTGAGCAATGTTATGCGCTTGCTCCCAGTTGCCATTTGCGTCGTACCACAGCGCCTGTAGTAATGGGGGCAGTTCGTTGGGAGGCTGTGCCTGACCGAGTCCAGCCTTAAATTGATCGAATGTCATGTGGTGTTAGGATCTACCGTTCAAATTGAGCTAATACCAGGAGTCGCGCAGAATACCGTTTAGTTGTTCATACGGCACGGTTACCTCGATTGGACCAACTGCATAAGCGGCTATTTCGTAAGGATTGTAGTAGAAAATCAGCCCATCACGACCAACCCCAATATTGGCTGGCAGAAAAAAACGGCCATCCCGCAAAAAGTACCCGCGTTCTTCCAGGTTATACTGTGGCAGCAGGTCCTGTTGTTTTCTAAACGCCTTTTCGACAACGCTAAGCAAGGCAGTTGTATCTTCCACCAAATCGGTCAAAGCCAGTGTTTTGCCCGTTTCGCGATCAAAGGTGTAAAATGCCAGATTGGAATTAGGATGGGCCCCTCCCGTATACGCATAGGTTTCGATCTTAACCGTAATCGCGTTTGAGCTCGTATAAACAGTATCGGCCGTAGTTTTCAGTTCCCAGCAGCCGCCTAGTTTATCCATATCTTTCATCATGGATTCGTAGTCGGTTGCAAACAGTGTTGCTGCTTTGTTCAGGTCAACCCGAGCTTCTGGATTATTAGCAACTGTTGTACTATCGAGCCAGTCTACAATACTACCAACGCTTATCTGGCGCATGCTGTCATTGATGGTACGGGCCGCCTGCGAATCATCATTGAGTAGAAAATAAGAAACCGACACATCAACCCCCTTATTGACAGACGTATCGCACGTACTGGCTCCGGCAAGTTTGTACTGTTGGCGTTCCAGTACAGGAGGCCCTGACTGGTGATTACAGGACGTAAACAATACTGTTGAGCCCAAAAAAAGATACGCGACTAAAAGATACTTCATGCACAGGAGTCTGCAATTGTTGAGTAATTGGCAACTAAGTAAATTCGCAAATCAGGTAATAGTGGCATTACCCTATTTATTAAACTAATAATCTAATAACCGATTGTTTACTAACCAATTACTGGGTTGCATTAATTACAAACTTAACAAATCTTTAAATCGTATCGCCTGACGACGGCTTATTTCGATTTTATCTCCTCCCCGTAAAGTGACAAGCAACCCGCCACTAAACCAGGGTTCAATTTTTTCAATCCACTGCAAATTGATAATATGCTTACGGTTGGCTCGAAAAAAAGTGGCCGGATTAAGCCGATCTTCCAACGCATTCAATGACTTTAACACTAACGGTTTCTGGTCATCGAAATACAGGCGAACATAGTTACCCATCGACTCGAACAACCGCACTTTGCCGAGTTTAACAAACCAGCATTTCTCGCCATCTTTCACGAAAACCTGATCGTTCTCACCCAGGACTTTAGACGTTGGCCCAATCGACGGTCCCTGTGTTTCCCCCGCGTGCTGTTGTTCCTCTTCTACACGGTGAATCGCTTCCGAAAGCCGGGCTAACTCAACAGGCTTGAGCAGATAATCGAGCGCATTGAATTCAAAGGCCTTGATAGCATATTCATCGAAGGCCGTTGTGAAAATAACTTCCGGCGTTTTGCCCTCAATGGACTGTAACAATTCGAAACCGTTTTTGCCCGGCATCTGAATATCCAGAAACAGTAGCTCAGGCTCGAGGTCTTCGATCATTGGCAGGGCCTCATCTGCATTGGCAGCTTCGCCCACAATCTGAATTTTCGGAAAGTTTTCCAGTAGCCGGCGGAGTTCGTTGCGGGCTAACCGTTCGTCGTCGATAATAAGGGTCTTCATAAGGGAATTATGGGTGATAGGTGGTGAATGATAATGAGTGTCATCTATCGACACAGCTCTTCATCGCCCCGGCGAGCCGGTTATAATTCACCATTCTTTACTTTTTCACGTCGAAATATACCCTCCGACTGGGTAGGAATACTAATTTCAGCACAGACTATATTGTCATCTTCCTGAAAAATCTGGAAGGTAGCCTCAGGGCCATAAAGCAATTCGAGCCGTTGAGCCGTATTGGCCAGCCCGAATCCTCCTGATGCCTCTTTATCGCCCAGCACACCCGTATTACGGATGGTAATGTGCAGTTTGTCGGCTACTATGGTTGACTGAACCTCAACAAAGCCACCACCTACTGCTGTCGAAACTCCGTGTTTAATGGCGTTTTCGACCAGTGTCTGGAGCATCATTGGCGGCACTTGCCAGAACAGCGTCCGGTTATCCAGCTCAATGCGGGAAGTCAGGCGGTCTTCGTAGCGGACTTTTTCGAGGGCCAGATAATCTTCAACGGTCTTGATTTCTTCGCGCAGCTCGACCGTTTTGCGCCGGTCGGCCAGCAGGGAGTTCCGGAGCAGATTGGAGAGTTGGGTGATACCCTGCTGCGCTTTGGTCGGGTTTTCATAAACCAGCGCCCGAATGCTGTTCAATGCGTTGAAAACAAAGTGCGGATTCAACTGCGACCGTAATACTTTCGCTTCTGTTTCCCGGATACTGGTTTTAAGCAAAATCCGTTCAATTTCAGCGTTTCGGTTTTCTTCAACGTAATGATAGGCTGTGTAGCTAAGCACCCAAGTGAGCATATTCTTACCCCAGGTTAACAAATAGCCAATCGTTGGCCAGGGTTCTTCAATAAAATATTGTGGGAATAAACGCCTATCGATCGGGATGTTGACCAGTGTCATAATCATGGCCAACACCAGCACCGACAGGAGCACACGCGGAACAAGCCGGAAGAAAGGAAGCCGCACCCAATTCCATCGCCGGATCATCAATCGATAGAGGTGCGTCAGCGTAATTCCCAGAAAAATATTAGCGATGGCCAGGTAAAGTGCATCAGGATCAAACCCCGATTCAAGCACATACGCCAGATACTCCACCAGTATGAGGAGTGACCAGCCAAAGAGCTGGCAAAACCAATATATTTTTTGTTTTGAAGTACTCATTCCATTTACCGCCCTTAGCTGGACAATAAGCGAATGTACAAGATTTTAACTCAAATTTTGGGATAACTACATCAAAGGAAGTGGAAAAGGAGGAATGGGAAAAAGGAAGGATGAAAACTGCTTAATTGCTTTGCCAGATTTCGCCTTGAGCACCCTACCTTGATCCTGATTTAAGCCAATGCCAATGTTAGCAAGTGCGATGTATCGTTTGCCACTTCGATGGTAAATGTTTTTTCGTCGTAATCGTAGCGAAGTTTGTACAGACATAGGTTGCTGTGCTCAAACTGGTCCATTATCGACAACGGCTGGTTCGTAAGCCAGCAGAGTAAAATCCGCATAGCCCGCCCGTGCATGGCCACCAGAACCGTTTCTTCGTCAGGATGTGATAAAATAACATCGATAGCAACTTTCTGACGAATGACAACTTCTTCCGGACTCTCTCCGCCATCGGTTGGTAAAGCCGTATTGCCCGAAGCCCAGGCTTCAATCAGATTTCGGTAGTATTCATTGTCTATATTACCCGGAACTTTACCTTCCATGATGCCCCAACTGATCTCATTGAGACCTGTTAGTTTTTCGTAGGGCATACCGAGTTCGATAAACGATTCAACCGTTTGATAGGTCCGTTTGAGGCCAGAAATATAGATTTTCTGGAAGGGAACATGCTGATAGGCCTGAAAAAATGCCATAGCCTGGGCGCGGCCCATCTCATTGAGATCTGAGTCAACGCCACTTCCCTGCACCACGCCCCGCCGATTATAATCGGTTTCGCCGTGGCGAATTAAATATATGGTTTTTTGTTGCAAGCTCTTAGCTTTGTCTTCCGTTGTATTCGGGTGCAAAATTATACAAAATTCGCTGCATTATGAAAGCAGGCTTTGACCTGAGTAACCTGGAGTTTGCCCACGCCGACTCGATTGTTAAACATTTGGGCATTGAGTTTACGGAAGCGGGAGAAGGGTATCTGACCGCCCGAATGCCGGTCGATGGTCGGACTCACCAGCCTTTCGGGATTTTACACGGAGGAGCCTCGGTTGTTCTGGCCGAATCATTGGGCAGTACAGCCTCCTATATGCTGCTCGATGATCCAACGAAGCAACGGGCTGTTGGGCTTGAAATCAATGCCAATCACCTCCGCTCCGTACGCGAGGGATGGGTATATGGCCGTTGCACACCCATTCATACGGGACGTACCACGCACGTATGGGACATCCGAATTACTGATGAACAGGGCAGACTTGTTTGCGTGAGTCGGCTAACGATTGCGATTATAAATGGGTGATTGTTGGGATAGCAACATTAATTGGTTTTATCAACCAAACGATCACTGACCATTCGTTAATTTCCTCAGCTGATAAAACAGCTTTTCGAATAAGCGGCCATCTGCTGTACTAACCCCGGCAGAAGCAGCCATACCACTTTTATAGGCCATTCGTTTCAATTTTACGTCCACTTATAGCTACTATCTTTTGTAAAATCTTGGAGTACACGATTCTGTTTATCGTATTCTTGTTTACAGAGTATGAAAAATAAATAGCCGTAGGATCTGCTTGTATGGTTTTCCAAATTGTTATACTCGAATCAGGTATACTTAATGAATCGTTGTGCACAACGACTGCTTGACTAAAGAACGTTGGCGCAAAAAAGCTGTCAATTCGTTTCTTGATTTCCAGCTCATCCTTGTCAGGAATAATCAGTCCCTCATGGTTTAACAATTCACGAGTTGGGAAAGAAGTTTTGTAGATAAGCTTCCCCTTATAATTAGTGATTTTCAAAAAGACTTCTCCTGTAATTATTGACTCGCCGTTAACGTCTACGCTCAATGTATCTCGCCAGGTTTGATTTGAGAAAAACCTGGCAACACGGTTCGTATATAGAGGCTTAATTTGATTGGCATTCGTAATTTCGGGTGAATTACTTTCATTCGTTTGTGTACAAAAAGTAAAGTTCGTACTTATCATACATAGTACGAATAGCTGTAGTAATCGTCTCTGTAGTAAAACCCTCGTCATAATTAGCCTATAGATTGGTATCTGTGATTCTCGGTAAATTACCTTCATTAGTTCTTATTTAACAACAGATTGAAATGCACCTGCTTCATTTCCCATTCATACACTTGTGAAAGTAAGTTGTTTTACTGCTGAGGCAACCCAGTCTACTTTTCACTGGCTCATATTTATTGATTCAGTTTAACCCGAGCCACGGTTTACCATGATGCTCTAAAATAATCCCCTTCACAAAAATTACCAAAGCGCCCTCAAATTTTAAAGGAGCGGCAGATTATAGACAAGTTTGTTTTCTAATGAGACTTGTTCTCCGGTCTTGCGTTGAACAATAAGTGTAAATTTCATTTCATAACGATCTCCTAACTGAACGACTGTGTAGAGACTGTTTAGTGGTTCCGGAAGCCCAGCCGCCAAGTTGCAAAAGCAATACGTTTGTCCTTACGGATTAACGTGATCTTTGCGTGGTTGATGAAAAGATTTGAATAATACGCCTTGTTGATCCTGCTGGATGTTGAATCGAAAGCGACCGAAAAGTCTCTGAGTTTAATATGTCTTCTCACTCCCAACCAGTCAGTTATCAGTTTATGATCTACAATGACCTGAATATTGTTTAATTCGTTAAGTGTCAATATTTCTCTATCAGCATTATCCTGAGCAAAACTATTTCTGACCAAGAAGCAAAAACTAATGATTCGAAAGAAAATAAAATATCGTTTCATAGGTATATCACGCCGATTTTCTTCGACGAATTAAAGGGGTATTTTAAGGTCTTTTTTGAGTAAGTCGGTTAACGATTTCAATTAGTAGGCTATAAGGATTAATTGGTTTTATCAACCAAACGATCACTGACCATTCGTTAATTTCCTCAGCTGATAAAACAGCTTTTCGATTAGTCGACTATCTTCTGTAACAACCTCGGCAGAAGCAGCCATACCACTTTTATAGGCTAACTTCTGGCCATAACTCGTTCTTAAGCCGTTATTGAGGGTGACCTTGGCCAGAAATACGCTGTCTTTTAGAGAAACGTCTGCCATAGTTGCAATACGACCATGAACAATTCCGTATTCCTGATAGGGATAGCCGGCAAATTTTATCTGTACTTTCTGCCCAATCTGCACCTTGCCGGCATTCTGTTGTGGAATACGTAATTCGCCGAAGCAGGTGGCACTAGGGGGTGCTACATAAAATAGCTCCTGGTTGATCGAAACGGATTGGTTCTCCTGCAAAATACCCACAAAAATAACGCGCCCGGTTACGGGAGCAGTAAGAATATATTTCAACTTCCAGGCATCCGTTGCACTTTGCAAAGTGTTGAGTGTCTGCAAGAATTTATCCCGTTCTTCGGCTACCTGTTTCGCTAATTCCAGAATCTCTTTCTGCTTTGCCCGTTGCGCTGTAATGTTATTAATCAATGCCGACATTGTTTGCTGGTAAGGCAGTTTGCGAGCGATGGCTTTACTTTCCTCCCTTTTCAACTCAAGTGGAGCAATCACCTTGTCGATGGCTAACCGTTGTTGAATTGCATAGTCTTCCTGAGCGAGCGCCATATCTCTTGCCTGTATCTGACGCTGTTCCTGTAAGTTTTGGGCCAATGCACGTAAATCGGAGATTTCCTGCAACAAAAGCCTTTTTTTGTGACTATAAAATCCATTAGCCAGGTAAGCTCGTAGCTGAATATGCGCCTGCTCAAAGGTTTGGTAAGCATTTTGTAATTCACCCAATTGGCTGTAATGGGATAAATCCAATCGATCCAATCCGTCAAGATTACCCTGACTAGCTATCGACCAGGCTTTGGTCAGTTCGTGCGACAACCGAAGTACTTGATCGTGATGAGCGGTGCTTTCCAGATAAGCGAGTATTGTTCCGGCCCTTACGGTCTTCCCTTCGTGCGCAAACAACCTAATCAGTTTACCGTCGGTACGGGTTAGAATAGCTTTGGGCGCGTTGGCAGAAGTGAGCTTGAACGAAGCCCGCACCAGATCAGGGTAATGAACCATCCAGGCACCAACAAATACCAAGGTAACGGCCAGACAGACAACCGTAATGCCCCAACGAAGCAACCATTTCGGTGGTCGGGCCAACAGTTCGTGTACCTCCTCAGAGCGTAGTTCGGTAAAGTAATCTGAACCGGGATTCATTTGATTGAATTGATTAGCTTGATTTTTGTTTCTCAGTAGTATCGGGTTTGAAAACGCGACACTACTGAAAACACTACACACCCAGTTCCAGTTGATTCTTCACTAATTGCCAATAGCTTCCCTGTTTAGCAACAAGCATGGCATGAGTACCTATTTCCGTAATTTTCCCCTTATCCAACACAACAATCTGATCGGCATGACGAACCGTACTGAGTCGATGCGCAACGACTACTACTGTTCGTGGCCGTCCCGTATGATCACGAAAAAACGCATCCAGATTCTGCACAATCACGGCTTCGTTATTAGCATCTAAAGAATTAGTCGCTTCGTCGAAAAAGAGATAAGCAGGGTCTTTGTAAACCGCTCGTGCAATCAAAATCCGCTGTCGTTGCCCCTGGCTGATGCCACTACCCTCTGCGCCAATTTTTGTGTGCAGACCCGATGGCAATGAATCAACAAAATCACGCAGATTGGCAACCTGTATGGCATGCTCTAATTTTCGTGCATCAATTCGGTCTACTCCCACAGCAATATTCCTGGCAATGGTATCGGAAAAGATAAATCCGTCCTGCATAACCGCCCCGCATTGACTTCGCCAGAACGTATGACTTATATTTTTAAGTGGAATGCCACCCAGCGAGATGGCATTACCTAATCGAATTTCGCCTTTGTTCGGTTCGTAGAACCGCAGCAAAAGTTTCAGTAATGTGGTTTTACCGCTACCGCTCATACCAACGATGGCTGTTGTTTTCCCCTCAGGAATCAGTAAATCAATGCCTTGCAAAACAGGTTCGTTGCCAGCACCCGTATACTGGAATGATACATTTTTCAGATGCAACCCAACTGACTCAGGTATGGACGTCAGGAAAACGTGCTCAGCCGGTTCTTCATCGGCAAGCGTATGAATTTCGTTAAGCCGTTCAAGGCTGATTTTGGCATCCTGCAAACTTTGGACGAATCCGATCAGTTGCTCAATTGGGCTGTTTAGCTGACCAATTAGTTGCTGCATGGCCAGCATACCTCCCAGCGACAACTGGCCGTTGATGACGGCTTGAGCGGCCAGAAATGTGATGAAAATATTCTTGCCTTCGTTAATGGTAAACGCCCCGGCCTGCTGGTACTGACTCAAGGCCAACCCACGCATTTGCAAGCGAAACAGCCGGGCCTGTAATTGCTCCCACGCCCAGCGCATCGGTCGTTCAGCACCGGCCAGCTTGATTTCCTGCATACCCTGAATCAGTTGCACCAGTCTACTCTGGTTCTTGGCGGATACATCAAACCGCTTAAAATCCAGTTTCCGGCGCTGGTGCAGAAACAACACCACCCAGCCAACATAGAGGAGACTCGACACCACGAAAATGCTAAAAATGCTGAGGTTATACATGGCCAGCACTGCGCCGAAAATGACGAGGTTGACCATCGAAAACAGCACCGAAATCGTTTGACTGGTCAGGAAGCTTTCGATCCGATGATGGTCGCCGATCCGCTGCATGAGATCGCCAAACTGTTTGCTGTCGAAAAACGACACGGGTAAGCGCATCAATTTGATCAGAAAATCAGACAGAATGCTCAGGTTGACGCGGGTGCTGATGTGTAGTAGAATCCAGCTTCGGATAAACTCGACCGACAGCCGCCCAGCCATCAGCATGAGTTGCGCCCCCAATACCAAATATATGAAGGGAATATTCTGCGTATTGACGCCCACATCCACAACCGACTGAGTCAGAAACGGGAATAACAATTGCAACCCACTGCCGACAGCCAGCCCCAGCGCAAGTTGTACCAACAGCCCTTTGTACTGCCATAAGTAGCCAAAGACCCGCTCAAAATTGTAAGCGTTTGTCCGCTCGTCATCCTGTTCAAAAAAACCTGGAGTTGGTTCGAGCAGCAATACAACACCTTCACGCTCCTTACCCGTTTGCGACGATAACCAATGGTCACAAAACTCCTCTGCCGGATAAGCGACTAACCCTTTGGCCGGGTCAGCTATATAAACTGTGCCTTTGGTTACGAAGGGAAAGGAGTGCGGGGCAGAATTTTGCCTAAACTGTTCCCGCTCAGCCCATCCATTAGGTGTAATAATAACGTCGCCCTTATCGATCCTGAAATCGTGCATGAACGGTTTAGGCAATACGTCAGTATCAATTCCTTTGATGGCCTTGCGACCACCTTTAATACGGTTCATCCAGCCTACACTAGCTCTCTTAATGTCATAGACTACGACAAAATGATTCTGATCCCAATGTATAATACAGGGCAATGGTGCCTCCGTGGCTAATTTCTCGAACGAAACCTTGACGCCCATCGTCCTAAATCCAATGGCTTCAGCCGCTTCCGAAATACCCAGTAACGATACTCCTTCTTTGCTAATCTGAGATTTCTCACGCAGTCTCTGCACTGTATAGGAACGACCATAGTACTTTGCCACCATGCGTAGGCAGGTGGGACCACAATCCATTTGGTCGAGTTGGTGATAATAGGAAAAGGTGGGCATGAATACTACAACTTCAATAATTCACGAAATTTTTCTCTAATCTTTGGATCATTTGGTCGAGGTGCATCGAACCTAATTGTAGTGCCATTTTTCCCAATTAATATATAGCGGGGAATGCTATTAATAGTATATTTTCTAAACAACCACGGTTTCTTATTATGAAAATATCTTTGGGGGAATTTATTCCGAAATTCGATTCGAAATTTAATAATTCATTCTCAATTTTAAACTGTCACAATTCTCCACTACTTTTTACAAATTTCACAGGGTATTCTGATTAGTAGACAACAAGTTTTATCTGCCATTCCAATACTCTTCTTTTATTACAATTAGCTTAATTACTATGTTCGTACCTCCTCACAACGTGGTTTTATTGCCAAAGTAATCTCCTAAATCCAATCCATTACCTTTATAGTTTTCACTTAAAAAAGCTTTTAGTGCATCTAAAGGCATTTCCTCGGCATAATATGTAACAAATCTAATGTCCAATCAAAGACAAATATCTGTGATTCTTCTTGTATTCCTGAGGCATATTTTGTAGAATTTTCCGTTCTGATTCATCTGGAGCAATTTCCAACATTTGCATATAATAAAGTGCTACAAAAGATTTTGGATGATCTTTAAGATACTGACGAGTAAATCGTTCGTATTCTTCCCTAGATGCGCTCATAAAACTAGCTCTTTTATTTTTTAAAATCTGTAAAGAGTCCTTGCCAATTATGCTCTCTCTTGCGCGCAAATTGGCCAAAAGTGTATCTAATTGCTTAATTTTTTTGAAAATTCTTTCTTCCGATAATCTTTCAAAATTTTCGCTCTCCTTCGAGCATGGTGATTTTAGAATAATCGACTGGTCAATATTATTTGTTTTTATATATATTTCAACATCACCATCCCAAAAAAATACTAAAAATTTTGCACTATTATTACTTTCCAGTATGTATGTATCTATTTCAGCAATATCCATATTAAAAATATAAGGTCCGCTTATAATTATCTTATTAACAAGCTCTTTCTTGAAACCATCCGTATATTTTAACAGTTTAACCGTTACGGGATATGCGTCACTTTTGAAAGAAATAGAACACGTGCTAGCTATGGAGACATTTGTAGCTACCCATAAACAAATTAATAAAAAATATAGACTAATCTGATAACGATGTTTGAGCGAATTATTTTCCATCTTATTTCTCCATTTAATTTTTTACCGTTGCAATAATTTTGAATCAAAAAAGCTAAAATTTTAAATTTTATTAACGAAATCCTAGTACATAGCCCCTTCATTGATATATGGCTATCCCCCAATAGAAGTAGCTGATATTATTAAGTATCAATTCACATGAAAGAGTGCGGTCAGTTAAATAAGGTTAACCGAATTATCAAAATTATGCCCTCTCAATAAGTTATTGGCCCGTTTTAAATCTTGCCTATAGGACAATCCTATAGGCAAGATGGCTGCTCGTTAATTAAACTAAGTAGCTCTGTTTATAACGATTTTCCTTTAGAATCGCAAGGGGTAAAGTTGCTGCTAGAGTACGATTTCTACTTAGTTAATCATCAGATTCAACTCACAAAAGTATTAGGGATTACAAGTGCCTTTATTGGCACCTCCACAGTATACCTTATTAAAGAAGGCCAAATCTGAGTTCGAATAGACTATTCCTGACCAGCTAGCACCACCACTACATGTACAGCTAACAGCAATCATTCCACCTTTAATCTCTCGTAGCTGTGCTCTATTCAAAACACTACCAGAAAAACTCGCCATTGAAATTTGTTTTTTCATAATTGAAAGTGGTTTTAAATTAAATACTTAATTTATTTTGATTTAGCTAAATCCATCTTTGACGTTTGGGCAGGAAGTTCATTTATTAACCACCTCAACTTATCCAGTACATACTGTTCCGGTATTAAATACCCATCCACAAATAGTGTCGGGGTGAATTTAATATCGGCTAATCGACACCATTTGTGATGCTGATTGGCTATTTCTTGCCAATTCGTTTTGTCGGCGATGACGGGATACTTTTTAGCCCAGATGCCGAATTTCTTGTCCGGCTGTTCGTACCAGTTCGTCAGTGCATGGGATTTACTCTCTTTGGCTAATGCCAAGGTGTGTACAGCCATCTGCATAGCTGGCCCGTCGGAACCATCACTCGTAAAAATGATGTTGGCTTTCACATTCTGATTTTGTTGAATTAGTTGCTCCAATTCCATATGTGTCCTCCCACATGGCCCACAATATGGATTCGTCACCATTGTAATTGTATGCTCAGCTTCGGGGTTACCCAGTATAATTGGACTCAGATCATGCGGAATAGGTGGCATCTCCGGTTGTTGCAATAGCAACGCCCGGAACAAATCTGGGTTACGTTTCAACCGCATCAGTTCTTCATGCTCCCGGCGGCTTTTTGGCAGCGTAGCCAACAACATCTTTAGAACTACCCAGACAAGGGTTGGTAACAGAAACGCGACCAGTGCAAGCAAGTAAGGCTGTACATCACTCGGCAACACGGTTAGCTGCCTTATGGCCAGAATACCCTCCATAAGTAACAAGCCTTGCACGCTCAAACACAACGAGCACCAATTTTGCAATATAAAGCCCTGATAATAAACTGAAAACACGGTATAAGGCAAGGCCAACAGAGCAAGCCAGTAGAGCAGCGAACGTAATTGAGGCTGCACACTCACCAGCAGCACAGCGAGTAAACCACCTGCAAAATAGAGCAACCCAACATCGGTCCAACTGAGCCACCCCCACAGCTTGGCGGCTGGGGAGTTAAGTACATCATCGCAATTGGTTTTGGCATTAATACTACATAGACGGTCGGTCAGGGCATTTTTACTGCCCAACTGTTTAGCTACCAACAAACCACTGAGTAGCAAACCCGTTGCCTTTGTAGCCAGTAGGAACCAGTCCGTTGTTTTAAGGTCCTTCGCTACGCTCAGGATGATGACAAAAAAAATAAGCAGTGAGCCAACCATCGCAAACGGGCCGCGTAATTCATTAAGGACTTCCCGTTTACGATGGGCAATATAATCGGATTCACCAGACTGTTCGTTTGTTTCGGCCAATAACACTATACCCGACCAGTTCTTTTCAAAGTCAGTCAATATATCGCTCTTACGTCCTTGGGTATTGTCACTATATGTAATTCGGTTGCCTGTTAAAGCAGTCACCAGTACATACCAACCACCATTCTTACGGAGATGTGCAACAAAAGGTACTGGTAATTCACGGAGTTGCTCGGTCGTGTTCAGTTGGAAGGCTGTATTGTCAATATGCCAATCGGTAAGCAGGTCACTTAAACTAAGCAAGCTAGGAAAATCGGGATGTTGCGAGAGTTCTTCCTGAACAGTTGCACGCGTCACTTTTGCGCCTAGCTCCTTCACCAGGGCGTAAAGTGTTGCGGTTGCATTTTCGTCGGTAGTATTTGATAGCGTGTCGAATAAAGCCATTTCACGAGCTATTGTCGGATTGGTCGGTCGGTCGTTGCCGCCACTCCGCACCGAAGTGATAGCTCAAAGATGTAGCCTAAATCGGCTCATTGTTATGCGTTTTTTATGCTTTTTTATGCCATTTTATGCTTTTCTAATCCTAATTACACCGTTAAATAAATCGTATACCCATAAATAAGCACTTGCCACTTATTCCACATATTACTGACTATCAGCATATTATATCTGAAATTTACATCAGAAACGAAAGTATCCAAAAATGTAAGTTTCATTACTTATGTCGTTATTCATCGTCATACCCAACAAATTCATCGTCTTGAATCGACTTCTTCATACCGTTATGGGATTAGCAGGAAACATCAAGCAATATCGCAATGATCATCACATCAAGCAGGAGTATGTAGCCGATAAAATCAATGTCCACCAAACGACCTATCACCGGATTGAAAACAATGACGAGCGTAGTGCCAAACGATTGTCTGAGATTGCCGATGCATTGGAAACTACTCCCGACGTACTCAGAAACTACCACCTAACGAATGGCCCAAAGCCAGAACTTCCCGAAACCGTTAAGACACTTCTGGTAGAAAAAGAGACTTTAATCGAAAACTTACATGTTGAAAATACATTTTTGAAGCACTATACAACCTACCTGCACAGGGTCTGGAATGAATATTGTCTGGGGCATAACAGAGAGCGGCCGGTATTGAACAAATGATTTGAAAATCGCCCGTAACCGGCGGTTGTGTAATATCAGCACGGCGTTTACAGTAGAATTTCGACACCTTATTTCTTCAGGTAAAGAACCGACTCGTTTGCGATACAAACCTGCCTACTCTACATGAAGACCTTCCAACCGACCCGCCGGGATTTTCTGAAACAAAGCAGCGCGGCTGCTCTTAGCTTAGCTGTCTTTCCTAACCTGAAACGCAAAGTTGCCCCCAGCGACCGTGTTCGCGTAGCCCACATCGGCCTGAACGGTATGGGTACCAATCACCTGAACTGGTTTGCCAATCTACCCGAAGTTGACGTCGTTGGTCTGTGCGATCTGGACGAAACGCACCTGGCAAAAGCACTGGATACGCTCAAAAAAGTACACCCTGACACGACGGCCAAAACCTACTCCGATTTTCGTCATCTGCTCGACCGCTCCGATATCGACGCCATTACCTGCGCTACACCCGACCACTGGCACGCCCAGGTTGCCATTATGGCGTTTCAGGCTGGCAAAGACGTTTATGGCGAAAAACCCCTCTCCTACAGCGTCCGCGAAGGGCAGAAAATGCTCAAAGCCCTCGATCGCTACGACCGTATTTTTCAGTTGGGTACGCAGATTCACGCGGGCGACAACTACCACCGCGTAGTGGAAATCATTCAGAGCGGAGCCATTGGCAAGGTACATACCGTTCGGCTCTGGAAAACCGGATTTCCGCCCGTGCTGGGTCCGGCTAATTACCAGGCTCCACCGTCTACATTGAACTGGGATATGTGGCAGGGGCCCGCTCCCGTCTCGCTGTATACGCCGGAACGGTGTCATTTTACGTATCGCTATTTTCTGGATTATTCGGGTGGTGTGTTTCAGGATTTCTGGTGCCACATTGCCGATGTCGTGTGGTGGGCCATCAACCCGACTGGGCTGAAGCGCATTTCGGCAAAGGGCGAAGCACCCGAAGGTATTGGCGACGCGCCCAAATGGATCGATATCGATTATGAGTTCGATGGACTGAAACTCCACTGGACCAGCACACCGCCTAATGTGCCGGGAGCTGAGAAACGCGGTATCGGTGCTTATTTCGAGGGCGATAAAGGCACACTGCTTTGCGATTACAATACCCGCGAAATCACGATCAATGGGGTCATTATGAACGATGTTGCCGAAGTCCCCATCACCCTCGAACGGTCGCCGGGGCATCAGCAGAATTTCATCAACTCGGTAAAATCACGCAAGCAACCGGAGTCTAATCTGGCCTATGCCCGCCAGATGACAATGCCCATGCATCTCGGCCTGATCTCGTACCGGCTTGGTCAGCCACTGGAGTGGAATCCCCGCAAAGAAAAATTCAGGCATAATTCCGAAGCCAATGCCATGCTGTTCAGAGAATACCGGAAAGAATGGGATTTGATATGAAGTCTGAACCAGCAGAAACAATTTCGAACATTCTTATAACGCCTGACGCAATAGAATTCCAATAATGGCCGCTGCGGCAATTACACCCAGTTCTGGTAGTTTTTTGAATCGGTATAGAAGTAATATTGTTACGAGCGCAATGCCAACCGCAGGCAGATCGACAAGTTGCCGACGGGCGAGCACAACGACGGCTCCGGCAATAGCCCCTACAGCCGCAATGGTTACGCCATCGACAAACGCTTTGATGCCCGGATGTTTACCATACTTTTTGAAGTAGGGAGCCGGTAAAACTGTCAGCAGGTAACAGGGCAAAAACGTGGCCAGTGCCGCCACAACCGCACCCCAAAAACCGGCTACCAGATAGCCGATAAACGCGACGGTAATGACAACTGGACCAGGGGTTATCATGGCAACCGCAACAGCATCTAAAAACTGCTGTTCGGTCAGCCAGCCGTATTCTTTGACAACACCACCATACAAAAAAGGAACGATAGCCAACCCACTACCGAATACAAAAACCCCCGCTTTAGTGAAGAAGATCGCCAGTTTCCATAAAACCGAATCAGTGGGTATTGCCAACAACTGAGTCAGGACGGGAGCCCAGACGTTTCCGGTTCGGCCAGGTAGTCGGTAGGGTGATGCCTTTACAAACCAGTAAAGAATACCCGAACCAATAACCAACCACAATAACTCCGATTCCATAACGACCGTTACAACTGCCGATACAATAAACAGCCCCCAGCTTAGCCCGTCTTTTGCGACAGTTTTAGTGGTGAGTTTATAGGTTCCAATGGCTATAAGCCCAATAACAGCTGCGCCAACGCCATAAAACATGGCCTGCATCCAGGGCAACCCACCGAAGCGTACATACGCCCAGCCCAACGCCAACACCATCAAAAAAGAAGGCAATACAAAAGCCACACCAACAAACGTAGCACCCAGAACACCATAGTGCACATAGCCCAGATAAATGGCCAACTGGGCCGCCAATGGCCCCGGAGCTAGTTGCGCCAGTGCTACGCCTTCTCGATAATCAGCTTCATCGATCCATCTCCGATCCTGAACCAGATCGCGGTACATAGCACTCACCAATGCAGGAGGCCCACCAAAACCAAATGTGCCTAGCTTTAGAAAATAGACCGTAAGTTGCCGGCGTGTATAAGCAGTTGTCGGGATAACCATGGCGTTGCTTAATGCTTCATAGCTGGTGTTCCTTTACCGAGCTGGTCCAAAGCTGCCCGAAAGCCACGCGCCAGATCGGTGGCAGGGCCGCGACCGTAGTAATGTAAAAACACCGTTCGGGGTTGGTCACCCAGCATATGGTGATGAAGGGCAACTACTTCCAGGTTATTCTTCCGTAAGATTTTTACGACTGAATTCACTTCACTTTCGAGCATAGCAATGTCGCCCGCTATGTGGGCACCAGACTGCTGACCCGCCAAGGACGCCCAGGAATTTAACCCGATAGCCGCAGTCATTTCTGCACCCATCGCCGTAATCTGCACGTCATCACGGCCCACAGTATATTTGTAGGTCGGCCCATTGACCACTCCTTTATACTTCACAATCTCATCGAGGACCGGCAAATCAAACAATTCCTTACTCGTTTGGGAAACGGTTGCTGGTGCGGTCGCTATTTTGGCTGCACTGAGCTGATTGGCCGGAAAAAGCTTCGTATTTTGAATAGCCTGAGCATACTTTTTTGCCAGATTTCTCACATCGCCCATACCGTGCAGATGCATGTAAAAAATGCGGGGTTGCTCGTAGAAAAAGTGATTGTGAATAGCGCCGATCTCCAGCCCGGCAACATGGACTGAATCGATCAATGGGTTCACTTCTTCTTCGAGCAGAACCGTATCGCTCATCATTACGGTCTGCTTTCCGTCGAGTGTTTTCTTGAAAGCAACCCATCCGCCGAAGCCAAACGGAATAGGAACAGGTTCACCTTTTAGGGTCACCTTAAGGTCCGCACGCGGTAAGGGGACTGAGTAGGTAGCCTGAGCTTCGGTGTAAGTTCCTTTCTTCCCCAGAGCAGTGGCGATGGCGTCCTGTTCTTCCACCGACAAAGCGGGGGTCGGCCCAATGGGTAACGCATCGGTACCGGAAGTCGAGCAAATGGGAATGGCACCTGCCACGATCGCCGTTTGCAGAAAATTTCTTCGTTTCATAGACATGGCAGAAAGGTTAAGCTGACAGCGAATGTGCATTTTTAAAACGCAATACCAAACTGGAAACCAACGGTGGCTGAAGTAGAGCGATCATTACCAAACCGAACCGGAATGGGTATAGCTACGAAATAGTTACTGTGTTTATTCCGCTTTACAACTTTGTTAAATACTGGTGTGACACCATAGCGCCCGTTTGTTTCAAAAGCCAGTCGACCCGCAAACGCGAACCCGTTTCCTAAATTAAGCAGTATACCGGGGTGAAACAACACGTTGCTAACCCGACTGACGTGGTTTTCTGCCCGAATAATGGGTACAATCTCGACCGAAAAGCCAACTCGCTCGGTCTTCCACAGATTCAGCCCGATCGGAAATCCGACAACGTAATAATCAGAAAAATTAGTCTCGCTACCGTTGCCATCAATCGTAACCAGCGGGTGAAGTATGCCCAGATAACCGGCCATTCGGGGTGGAGTTGGCGCGATGGTTTGCGCACTGACATCAATTGGCCAAATTGCAATCAGCAGCCAGAATAAACTCTGAATGATTATTCTTTTACGGGAAGAATCAGGCTCCAAATCAAGAGAGTAACGTTGTTGCATACAGTAATCATAAACGATTTCGATTACAATGCTACAAGCACCTTTGCCCGAAAAATAGAATAGAATTAACCTTTTGTATCTGCTTTACCTTTTAGCCACCTTTTTCGGTACTCGGAGGGGTTTTTCCCGATCTGTTTCTTAAAAATCCGGGTAAAATGACTCTGATCAGAGAAGCCAGTCAGGTAAGCTATTTCAGAGAGTGTATAAGCTGTTGATTCCAGCAGTTGAAGCGATTTTTCGATACGAAGTTTGCGGATGTATTCGCCAAATGACAGATTATCGAAATACCGCGAGAACTCTCGCGACAGATAGGCGGGATTGACCGACAGATTCTCCGATAAGCCTTTCAGGCTCAGCGACAGATTGGTATCAATCTGGTCCTGAATCATTTCCCGAAGCTCCTTCACCCAGGTGGGTGCTTTTTTCTTCGGTTTTTCGTAGGTATGAAGCACCTGTAGCAATAGCTTTTCTGTCGGGCTTTGAGTGTGCTTCTGGCGCTGTAGGTATTTTGCCCAACTATAAAGCGCATCATACAAAATCATTCCCTGTACCAGCAACTCCTGATCGTCACGGATGTTGAGAGCCATACCTGCCGAAATGGCCCAAAGTCCAGCCGCCTGCGGAGCCAGCAAATGGTCGTCAATGTCGGCTCCCCGAACGATGGGAGCTATTGTCTGTAGGGCCGGATCAATTAGCGCGTGTTTTTCCAGGAAATAATCAAATGTGCAGCGGCCTTCGTAATGCGTATATTCTACCCCCGGAATGTCGAATGGCGTCGCGTCTAATTCCTGCGCTTTCATTTGTACCTGCGATTCTGGTACGAAAATAATGTCGGCTTCCGGGTCAATAAATCGACGGATTAGCCAGGGACAGGCAAGCCGGTCAATTTTAGGACGTTCGCGGGTAATCCAGCGCATAAGAGCTGTTTTTGATTTTAAGCGGCTAAATTACCAATTGCCGGTGCATTACGACCTACTACCTGACACGGGTGTCAATATATAACCTGGATAGGGCTAACACTCGTTTTAGTGAATACCCTACTGCCAGCCACCTGTTTTCTAGTGGGAAACACCTTTATCAGCAATACACGAAGTTTTGACACAATAACGGAAGTCTTAAGAGAAAAATCTTTGCCATATAGTGACAAAATCATCCAACGCGACTTTGATGAATCACCTTTATCTGTCAAACGCTTCCCGTTTCTATCGACATGATCTCAATTCTGCGAATGACTTATGATTTCCCGCTGCTAAATACTGAGAATATGTCCCAAATCTGTAAAAGAATGTCCCGAATTGAATAGATTACTAACTTAAGTCTATAGTAAATTTGTAGTTTCCTTGTAATCATCATTGTACTTCAAGAAATCAGCTTATTGCTATCAAATACAGGATTAGAAAAGAATTTCTAGTTATGTAACTAGGGATTATGTAACTTTTGAAAAAATTTGGTTTTGTTAATTTAAGCTACATGTCATCTACTAAATATGTTAAGATGTTTTAGCGAAATTTATTTCCAGAACCGTATATTGCTTGACTATCCGCCTTACGTTTTATTGACTTTTTTCATTTATGTCTCTTGTTTCATTACCTATAAGCGATGGTCAGTTTAAAAACCTGATCGATGAGTTAAGTCAGCTCCCTATATACAGTGTTGGGCGAAAAGAAGACAATACGATTATCATTCCTAATGGGAAAATCAGCGGCCAGCATGCCCGCTTGATTCAATGCACAATTACCTGTTTTATCCTTGAGGATCTTGACAGCAAAAACGGCACCTTTGTCAACGGTACGCGAATTACAAGAAAAGTCGTAGATAGTCAGGACTCCATACAACTTGCTGATTCCCGTTTTACGGTAAGCCAATTACTTGACTTGGGCAAAAGCAAACTCACCAAAACGCCCGCTCCTATTCCTCTGGAAAAACCAGTTACCAGTAATCAATCTAAACCTGATAAGTCCGCTCTGGATTTTATAGATCAGTTTGCAGCGTTGCAACAAGTCTACGAACAATATCCTAAACTACGTCGAGATTGCCGCAATCGAGAAAAAATGATTCGCACAGGTAGTGTTATACTCTCATCCATTGTAGGCGTAAGCGCAGTATTAACTACGGGAGGAACAGCCCTGCCACTACTTCATATTATGTCTGGAGCTGGTTTAAGTATGTTAGTACCTACTCTATGTTCTACACTTTTATCGACCGACGAAAAGCTAGAAGTTATTGATAAAGAATACCGAGATCGTTACCGATGCCCGAACCCGGTTTGTCGTGACCCTTTTGGTTCACGCGAATGGGAACTTCTGGCCCAGCAGAAAACATGTCGTCGCTGTCAGGCTATGTGGGTTAGTTAATTTTTTTCATTTTTTCACTCACTTTTTCCCATCTAGTTCGATTAACCCACATTATGCAACTTTAATTATTCCATTACAATGGCACCGTCTCCTAACCAATCAGAATTTCAAACCGATACGTATTTAATGGCTCAATCATCTACCCCCCCAAAGTCTGGTCTCGATACTAAGCAAAAGAAAATTTTGGGAATCTCAGCGGCTACTTTACTACTAGGTGGTGCAGCCTGGGCAATTAAAGCAGATACCACAGAGCAACCCTCTGAAGGAAATAATCCTGCAAGCCCGCCAACAACCTCTGCCCTACCTATTGATATTGATGTCGCAGGGAAAGTAACGGAAAATATGACCTTTGAGCAAGCTTATGAAGCCGCTCGTCACGAAGTGGGAATGGGAGGTGTATTTAGTTGGCACGGAAGCTGGTATAATACATTTGAAAAGGAAGAATGGAGCAGTTTATCGCTTGAACAACGCCAGGAGTTTACCGAGATGGTTACTCAGGAACACCTACCCGTTAAACCCTATAGCGCTGCTGTAAAGGTTTCTGAAACCATACCTGACCAGCCCCCCATAGAGCCAACGATTATTGAAGGGCACCTCAATGGCCAGCGGGTAATGGGACTCGATTTTGATCGGGATGGCATTATCGACACACTGGTCATGGAGGGTGAAGATGGTAACACCTATCGAGTAGTCGACGCAACTGGCGATCAGGGATTAGATACTTTATTTCGCTATGATTCACTCAGTGGTGAACTCACGCAGGTTGAAAAAATTGATGCGCCATTTGTGCTAAGTAATGATCAGTTTAGTCAGGGGCTGGAGGAAAGTATGTCCCATGGAGTCGTGGAGTCAATACTCCAAACAGATGCGCCAGCAAATGCTACACCTGTAGATGATCCAGCTGAGGTAGAATCAGAGCCAGGGAGTGATCACTTTATGGCGGATGCAAACGAGACTGATGATACGTATATAAATGATGGTGATGTCCATGAAATGGATGAGTAATACGTATGGAAGGTTTCAGAACAACACTTATTAATTGCCGAGAATGTAATCGCCGTATCCTAGTAAGGGCAGCCGATGCTGAACGGGGGACAATTATTTGCTCACATATTGGGTGCGGAGCGCTAAACACATTGCAAGCCGGATTTTATTACGATGAAACTATTGTACAGGGGCTACCTGGCTTCGGTCATCTGACCTATCTGGACAAGCCTGAAAAGACATATTTACTTCAATTTGGGAGTAATATACTGGGCACTTCCGATTCTTGTACCATACAGATTGATCGGTTTATGCACAATGACCGATGTTTTATCAGTCGTCGGCATTGTACGATAACGGTTACATTCGATAAATGGATTGGTCAATTACGCTACCAATTGCAGGATGGATTTATTGATTCCAGTACTCAGCAACAGCAGTCGAGTCTAAATGGTACGCTGCTTAATGGAGTGCTCTTGCAAAAAAACGAACTTATTGATGTCAGTATCGATGGAATAATCTCTCTGGGAGGGGCTGACCGATTTCAATTAACGCATTATTGCATTAATCCGGAAATGCTCAATACATATAAAATTGAATTAGCATTCAACCCTGACCGTACTCAATAGCTTATGCTTATTTATCCAAGTTTACCTGTTGCTTTTTCGCACATTGGCCAACGGACTATTAATCAGGATACTCTGTATCCCGCTATAGATACAGCAAACGAGCAAACACAGCTTTTTATCGTTTGTGATGGTATGGGCGGGGTAGACAAAGGTGAAGTAGCTAGCCAATTGTTATGTGAGGCAATTGTGGCTTACGCGTCTTCAATGGGTAATCCCGTTTTCGACGGCCCCCATTTGAAAGCAGCTCTCGATCAGGCCTATAACGCTTACCATGAGTACTTACGTCAGCATCCACTTGTCAGTCGGATGGGGTCGACACTTACTTTATTACAATTACACAAGCACGGAGCTACAGTAGCTCATATTGGTGACAGCCGGGTCTATCAATTACGAGAGGGTAAGATTATCTTTCAAACCCAGGATCATAAACAGGTAAATGATATGGTGGAGGCCGGAGTTATCACAGCTACCCAGGCTTTAACTCACCCCTGGCGAAACAGGCTCAGCCGGGCTGTTATCGCTAGTTCGGATTATGAAGAAGCGACGAAACCAACACCCGATATTACAGTCTTAACCGATATTCAAGCTGGCGACTATTTTTTTCTGTGTACGGATGGTGTGCTGGAACAGCTTGACGATTATGCGCTGGAAACTTTATTGGCTCAGGATATACCTGATCAGGCAAAAATGCAGTCTCTTCTGGCGCTATGCGCTGATCGGACAAAAGACAATTACTCTGGCTATTTAATAGGTATCAGCGATGTGATGATCCAAGTAAAATCGATTTTAGCTCCCACAATTTCCCTTAAAGATGCTTGCTAACTTACTAACTTATCTGGGTGCTTTAATCGCCTTGCTCAATGCAGAACCTCAGAAACAGACGTACGCTGTCGTGGTCGGCATTTCTGACTATAAAGCACTTACCCGCCTGACTGGCGATCTGAGATTTGCGGACAGAGACGCTCAGCAAGTCGTTACTTTTTTGCAAACCAGATCTGGAGGGGCTGTACCAGCCTCACATATCCGTTTCTTAACGAATCGGCAGGCTACTCATGCCAATATTCGACAAGCCTTATCACTTTTTCGAGAGGCTAAAGCAGGAGATCGCGTTATCTTCTATTTTTCGGGGCACGGCTTACCCAGCAGCTTTGTGCCCTATGATGTTCAGCTAGATAATCAACAAAATCTGTTGACTTATCAAGATATAAAGGCTGCCTTTCATGACTCAAAGGCATCGACTAAATTGTGCATAGCTGATGCGTGTTTGTCGGGAGGCATGACCTACCAGAAGGCAAGCCAACGGAGTCTGGTCCAAACTATAGCGAGTACCGTTAGCGACGATAATAACGTAGCCATGTTACTGGCCAGTCGATCGACACAAAGTGCTGTTGAAGCTGGCCAGTTGGCTGGTGGAGCGTTTACGCATTATTTGCTTAAAGGATTGAGTGGCCAAGCTGATCTCAACAGTGATAAAGTTGTAACCATTCGCGAACTGCATCGCTATGTAGCGCCCAGAGTTCGGCGTGTCACCCAAGGACAGCAGACCCCCATTTTTTATGGTCATTTTTCGGATGAGCTGGGCTTAGCCTACCTTTAGATCAGATACTTTGTAACACAAACTTTTACTATGAGTCAAAGCTTTACTTCTTTTCTGGACTTCAAACGACGGTATCCGATTCGACCCAACGACGAAGGCTCGCTGTTGGGCAGTGGATCGTATGGGCGAGTTATTAAAGTCGAAGACCAACTTGAAACGGAGTGGGTAGCCATTAAGATCAGCGAGTATAAAGGCAATGATACTAAATCGTTAAAAGCTGAAGTCGAATTGGCCCAACGAATCCCCCGGCAAGGGAATATTGCTCGTTACGACGCTTGCTATCGGCTTGAAACGGATACGAGTGTTAGTGATTTTGCCATCATGAAATACTATCCTGATGGAAATCTAGCTGATTTGTTGCGTCGGATTAACCTAACAGCGCCCCAGATTTATGATATAACCAGGGGTATTTTGTTGGGCCTACAGCATCTTCATCGCCATCGTATTGTTCACCGTGATTTTAAGCCTGCCAATATTCTTATTTCCCGTGATAACGCGGGTCGGTTTATTCCTAAAATAGCAGATTTTGGCCTGAGTAAGTTAGTCAGCGACGATGAACTTGACAGCTCCGATTTTGATCTAAGTGATGGCCGTGGTACACCTTCCTACAAAGCCCCGGAACAAATTGAAGGCAGTAGGGTAAGCTTCAATCTTGATTTATGGGCTTTTGGTGTCATTTTATTTGAGATGCTAACAGGCGAAAAGCCTTTTCGCTCCGATTTGCGCAATAGCAGTGAACAATCGGTGCGACGCGAGATCGAGAAAAAAATCATTACCGTTGAATTACCATCTCAACTCAATCAAATTGAAGAGCCATACCAGGCTATGATCAGGCGATGCCTGGTACGGGATATTCATGACCGGGTTCGTAAAGAAGATGAATTATTAGACCTTCTTGATCGAATTCCCCAGCTACTGAGTGAAGCGAAAAAGCTCATTTCTCAAAATGAGTTTGAGCAGGCACGTTTGCGATATGAGCAAATTCTGGCTAAGCGCGAGCATCACATTGATGCCCAGAAAGGACTGGAATTCTGCAAATTACGGATTACCAATCAACAGATTGATAACTTACTGGCACAGGCTGGCACGTTTGTGACTCAACAACAATTTGAGCAAGCTAAACTCTATTACGAACAGGTTTTACGCCTATCGCCTAATCGTCAGGAGGCTGCTCAAGGTTTGGTGTTATGTATCGAACAGCTCCGACCAAAGCCGGTGGCTATTCAAAAAGTTGAACTGACAGATGTATTTCAGGAGGAAAGAACCGATGTATATACTACTCCACTTGTTGCTCTGCACCCCTCTTCGGCCGACCAAAAACAGCCTGATTCAGTTAAGGTAGCTTTAGAAAAGAAAAATACTGACAGGCCTACGGCACTCAAGACAGCTATATATCAAGATATAGTTGAGTCAAGTACTATTTCTGATTCTGAAAAACGTTTTCCCTGGCGGGTAGTCGCTCCCGTAGTAATTGCTATGACACTGGGAGGTAGTATTCTGTATTACGTGTCTCTCCATATCGACCAAAAGCCTGACATATCGACGGCAACAGTTGTCCCACTCACTAAAACCAGACCTCCAGAATCTGCCCACCGAGAAAACACTGCACGGCTCCCGATAGCGGGTGATACAAAAAATAGCGCGGTCGATCAACAGGTCGATTTTGCATTCAAAAATGCCAGACAAGCCTTTAGACAAAAAGATTACAAAAAAGTTATCGAGTTCACTACCCCTGCCCTTCGACTCGACCCTACTCGGCAGGACGTGTCCAGATTGCACCGGATTGCGCTTAAAGAAATCGACGAACTGACGCCTGAAAAGCCAAAGGAAAATGACAAGACTAATGGCCAAGAGAATAGTCCTGTACTGGAACCTTCAAAGCCGACCGTAGTAGAAGCGCCCAAAGAATCAGCTCCTGACAATACGGTCAACCCAAAGTTGGCAGCGCAAGAAAAATATGATCAACTCATTGAGGATGGACAGAAGGCGATTTCTAGAGGAAACAATAAAGCGAAGGCAATCGCAGATTTTACGGCCGCCCGTGCACTAGCGAAAGAACATGAACTCAATACGGCTAAGGCTGATGCAGCGTATAGCACGTATATGAATAAAGGCAACAAAATCTTCGATAATGAAGAATATGACGGAGCCAAAGAGTGGTATAAAGTTGCGCAGGCCCTCAAAGAAACGCGTGATGTGCAGTCAAAAATTAAACTATGTACTAATCAATAATCAACCCTAATGATCAAACCGTTTTACCTGCTTCTATTCTTCCTGTTTTTATCGGCCCCCATAGCATCAACGCTGGCTAGTGGGCGAACTTCAGTAGTAAGCCTACTGACCGATGATGAATATGACCGTTACAAAAAGAAAGGCGATGATTTCTTTAAAGAAGGTAGATACCTGGAAGCCCGCCGACAATATCAGAACTGCCTTGAAGTGCCAGGCTTTGAAAATGACATTTATGCCAAGGAACAGATTGAGGAGTGTACAAAAGGTTTAGCCCTACGTCAACAGGCTACCGATGCGCTCGCGCAGAATAAAGGGCAGGAAGCTATCCGGCTATTTGGCCAACTGTTGAATCTTAATCCTGATGATGCGGTCACAAAGACCCAACTTGCAGATTATTACGAACGCGAAGGCAACCAGCTTTTCAATCAGAAAAAATATATACCCGCCCGGGAAAGCTACACGCAGGCGCTCAAGTATACAACCACCCGGCAGGAAACCTTACGTCTGCAAATCCGGACAATTGACAATCTATTAAAACCGTCGAAACAAGTAGGGCTAAAAGTGGCAACCGGCCTTGTGGCAGTGGGTGCAGGTGCTTTTGCTTTGTTGCTGCGTAATGATTTTCAGAATAAAATGGGCACTTTAAGCCAGATTAGCCAAACGGTTGACCCTTCAGGCACGGGTATTATCGATAATCCAGATGCCTATCGGCAATATAATGACGCTTATAATGCTGCCGAGTCTGCTCAGAAAAGAAATGGTTTATACAAAGCCAGTATTGGGATCGCGGCAGTAGCCACCGTTGCTGAGCTATATCTGTTACTCCATAAATCACCAAAAACGCCCCGCGCTACTGGCTTCCACTGGCAACCATCGTCTCAATCGTTCGGCCTTGCTATTCGCTACACATTCTAACGTTAACCGGCTCATCCTTTGAGTTTACCACGACATTTTCTATTAAAAATGAAGAAGACTATACTTACATACCTGTTCAGTATACTTTTAATCTGCCTGGGCGGTATTTTTCTTTGGGCTTGCGAATCCTGGGAATTACCCACCCGAAAATCACAACGTAATTGTACTAAACCCCAGGGAACACTTATTGCGCAGATGCAGCAGCGCAAAGTTGATTTTTCAATTACTGGCAGCTCGGGTACTATTGATCGTGTACTATGGGATTTTGGCAATGGCAGTACAACGGCAACTACTGGTATGACCGTCAGCTATACTTACCCCACCTCGGGAACATACACGGCTAAAGCTACGCTGACAAACTCATGTTTGGTAGAAACCACGTTACAAAGTGTTATTGTTGTGAGCGATGCCGTATCGCCAACGGTGAGTTTACAGGCAGCCACTAACATTGTAACCAGTTCGGCATTAGTGGGAATGACTGTAATATCTACTGGTAATGCATCCATTACGCAATATGGCGTTTGTTATTCTGACAAAAACACGATGCCTACGAAAGAGACTGACGCTACACAATCTCTTATAGGCTCTTTGGCTGTTAACACTTCTGTTCCATTCTCATTAACTGGTCTTCAACCAAACACACTTTACTATGTACGCAGTTTTGCCACCAACTCAGCGGGTAAGACTGGATATAGTGATCCACAAACCTTTCGAACAGGAGTAGGTCCATCCGTTTCCAGCAACGGAAATCCAACTGTGGGAGTTTCTACGGCCGTAGTGAGCTTTATTCTAACTAATCCCGGCAATCCAGCTGCCATTCAGTATGGCGTTCTTTATTCGTCGACGTCCAGTACACCCGATATAAACAATTCCGGACCGGGGGTAACAGTGACAAATCCAAATCTAGGTGCTAACACGCTCGTCAACTTAACAGATCTGAAGGCGAATACAACCTACTATTACCGGCCTTATGCAAAGCTGCCTTCAGGAGAGATTGTTTATGGACCTATTAATTCATTCACAACACAAGTGGATGCTGTTGCGGACGGCCTGATTGCATATTTGCCGTTTACCGACAAGTCCTTACAGGACGCTACAGGAAATGGCAACAATGCTCTTTTAATTGATAATCCTGGCTTCACCTCAGACCGTAAAGGGAAGGCGAATGCGGCTATTCTGTTAGATGGCATCAATGATTATTTCTATATGGCTGATAATTCGAGTTTACAGCCAGATGCGTTCTCAATTAGCATATGGATCAAACCAAATGCAATCAATAATGTGAACGACCGTATGCAGATTTACAATAAATCGCGCTGGAGTGATAGCAAGTTCGAGATGTATAGCTCGCTTGTGAAAATAAACGAAACCGGGCCTGGTCTCACGTTTATGACGAATATCAAACAAAATAGTAATTGCGAGGTCGCAAAAGGCTGGCAAAGCTTTGAATTTAGTAGTAACCCTCAGCTAGGTAACTGGTATCATTTAGTTTTTACCTACTCAGGCAGATCGAGCCGCATGTATTTCAATGGAGTTTTATTAGATCAAAAAGACAATTTACCGGCCGCAAGCATAGATAAATGCCCCGGGGGCGAATTGAAATTCGGCGCTCAGATTCAGACGTTCCCTAACTATTTCAGTGGCGCTATGGACGAAGTCCGAATTTATCGTCGGGTGCTATCAGCTAATGAAGTACAAACGTTGTTTACTCAATAACCTTAACTAATTTTTTGTACTGACCTCCGCCCACAAACTGGCTCTTACGAACTTTGTGTGACTCCTTCTATAATTAGGCAGCAAGAATCATTTTGTATCGCTTATCGGAAAGGATTTCTGTAATTCAACTATACAAAGCGCATAAGAGCCAGTTTACGGGATTACCTCAAGGTTGGATTTACCCATAGTTGAAAATGGCTCCCCAAACGGAGTAATGGCAGAAAAAAAGCCAGTCAGCATCTAAGCTAACTGGCTTTTTTACAATGTGATCCCGAAGCGACTCGAACGCTTGACCGTCTGCTTAGAAGGCAGATGCTCTATCCAACTGAGCTACAGGACCAAAAATATATACGAAAATGACCACACTACAGAGGTCGAAAACATAAACTAATTATCTCGACTTGTTTAGTTGATTGTGGCCATCAATACCATTTACCACCTCAACCCTGTGTTTAATTACCCCAAAAGTAAGCTCATTTCTACTATTTTGCAAAAATAGACCATTGAATGCGCTAGCGTAGAGCAGCAAATCGACCATTCAGGCAAATACAAATCTGACTTTATCAGGCGTTGGTTCTGGGAACCGTAAGTCCCATACGTTACTTATTTACCCATTCCTACCAACTATTCATTTCCAATCGTTTCCTGTCATTAGTTCCGCCAATTTCGAAGCACGAAATCATTGCAATCTAATCACATAAATAACCAGATTGCACTAGTAAACAAAACTACAGAAATGAATCAAAAACCATCAATGGCATTTGTTGGAGCATCCTGGCTAGCTTTGGGTGCGGGAATGTTTGGGTTCTTAATCGGTCTTTGGCGATCCGAAATGCTCCTGAATGAAAAAGGATTTTATTTCACGGTACTGATGTATGGTCTTTTTTCCGTGATATCAGTACAAAAAAGCGTGCGAGACCGATTAGAAAGGGTTCCGGTCACTGATATTTATTATGGTCTTAGCTGGTTCTCTACTATTCTCGCCATTGTTTTACTGACCATAGGCTTATGGAATGCAACATTATTACCCAGCGAGAAAGGCTTTTATTCATTTGCTTTTCTATTGGCCTTATTTGGAGCAATCGCTGTTCAGAAGAATACGCGCGATAGCCAGACTGTCGAGACGAACTAATTCATCAAATTAAGCCATACAAGCATGAATCATCCCGAATTTTAAAGATGGCTATCAACGTAAAAACCTTTCGAAATTAGCAATGCAGTGCTAGTATTCGGAAGGTTTTCTTATATCTAATGACATTATAAAGATCGGCAGCTAAGCCATCATGTCAAGTACTAGGCTCCCTATTTTAAGCAGTACTTTGGTGATCGTCAACGCCTGGGTCGCCGTTTAGTAATCACTTTCAAGGCCTTGCCGAACTATTGTGTGCGCTTTCGCCACAATAGCCTGGGGTAGTAGCCATACACTCGCTAAAGAGACGAACCACGAGAATTATAGCCGACTTGGTTCTAATTGCTATTTACAACAAATCTTCTCAGCTTCCTGCCTTCTCTTATTGACAAATTCCAGAAATGCTAGGTGAGGGTTTATTATAAACAAGTTTTCACTGCCTGTTTCCCGCCCCTTCTTTAGTTCAATCCAGTTGATTTGCTTTGAAATCAGATCAAACTCGCTGGCCATTGATTCGGCTCTATCTTTCCAAAACTCCTTTGTTGGTGTGTCCAAGTTGTCTTAGGTTTTTTTGAAGAGTAAGATTAGGGAATAAATCGTTAATAGTCAATAGCCGGGTACAGTTGCATCGGCCAGGTTTCGTGCTGATCAGGTGTAAAACCAGTCATTTACCGTGATTTGGGGGTTGGAAAGAAAAAAAAAGCCGTTTTTATTCCATCACTTTCGTCGCTTTTTCTCCATTCGCTCGCAAGTATTACAATAGATCGTTCAACGCTATTTATTTGTCCGGAATCTTAAGCCTCCTGCTGGAAAAACGTACAATCCTACTACTGTTAGCTAGTCCACAGAGAGCCGTGAAAGGCACTTGTTCTGCAACCGTATCAGATCTTTCGTTTGAAGAATTGTCAGAAAATCGACAATAGGGGCTTCGGTTGTAACTGGCCCCAGATGAAATTCGATTGACGGGGTGTATTTATGCCGCAGACAGCAATGGGCTTGAAGAGTCGAAACTTCAAGCTGCCAGGCGTTTTATTACTTAAGCCCTTAGGCTTTCGCATACTGTTGGGACCATCTCGCACAATGACTGACAGCATCTGCCTCACAAAAGCATACAGGGCATCAGCGACTCTTCCTCTTTGCGAACTAGAGTATTGACAACGATCGTTTGCTACCCCAACTGGATAAGTATACCACTGCCGAAACGACCTTGAACGAGGGAAGCAATCTAGTAGCAATTCAGTCGCGGATATCGACTTTGGCTACCGACCCCGCGACAGGTCGAGCCATAACCCAGCAGTCGGGGTTTTCCCTACTAATAAGGATAGCAAAAATGACTCGACTCCGAAACTGTTATTTTGGAACGGATTAGTGGACGGAGAACCCCGAGCCACCAGCGCTCATGGGAATAGAAGCCTAACCTGGCATGGGGCCAACAACCTGGTCGATGTGGGTAATAAAGAATTTGAAGCCTTCAGGAGAATACGTTTTCGGTGACGAAAAGGGTCTACCTGTCGGCCGCGGACCTGGCCTTGTTCTCCTTCCGGAAAAAAGTCCATATCAAAGGTGTGAACTACGTGGTCGGATCGATGAAAGCCGTGTTGAGCAACAATCAAATACCATTCCGGTCGAAGTGACACTATGGCGAAACTAAAAGGCAGGGCGATCTAAAGAAGTGCAGCGATATGGGACCCAAACCTCCAAGCCAAGCAGCGAATTCTCTGTTTAGTATTCAACTCCGAAGTTAAAAGCGTTTGACGGCCCTGCTGCCGTCAAGCCCAAATAGCGTATCGACCCGCTATAACCGGCAAATTTTTACCATTGTTTTTCCCAATTTGTACACATAGCGGTAAAGTATATCTCAAAAGGCCTACATCATCAACACAGATAAATATTGTACTATTTCCACATTTCCATCGAGAATAATGGATATTTTATACGATTATTCCAAGAATATACATCCTTTAATAGAATTTCTTCGTTACTCTAGCCCTTAAACTCGTCACAAGCAGCATATGAAAATAACATGAATTTCAAATCTATCATTATTAACTATTAATTTTTATTTATAAGTCTATATATTAATAAAAGTCTATTAATATATAGACTTATAAATAAAATAAGCTTATGTAACTATAGTAAATCTATATATATGTAGACTCAGTGACTTTTTGGGTGATTTCATCCGCTGAAATTGTGATTTCAGACAATCTTCGACTAAATCTGTAGGTTTTCAAAATGGTATAAGGATACTTTTGGCTCGAATAATATAGAAAAAGCATAGCTCTTTCTTATTATCCGATTGTCTTTATCTCACTCACCCTTTTTAATAGTACTTTTATGAAAAAGTACTATTATTGCCTATTTGTCTTCTTATTATTTTTTCAGTGCCAAAACGATATAGTAAGAGAAGATTTTCTAAGCAGAAAAGTTTCTTTAGAAGCGATTAAAGTAGATAGCGATTTTACAGAATTCGTAAATGCTTCACAGCAATTTGCTAAATTGATTTATTACCGTAGAGGTACATTGTATGACAAGAAAAATATAAAAAATCCTTTCGTCAAAATTGAAGAAAGCAGAGCTAGAATTAATGGGTATTTAAATGGCAGTTTGAGCAAGGAAGAAGTACCGTTAATATTGAAGGAATACAACATATCACACGACCAAGCTACAAATCTCATCGGTCGTATGATGGTTAGTGTCGCTCTGTTAGAGCGGAAATTTGGAGAAGGTGCCCTTCAAAAGCTAAATAGAGATGAATTAAATATTGCTATTGAGTATGCCCAGAATAAACTTTCTGGCAGCGAGTCAAAAGCAAAAGAAATGGACTATTGCGTTCAATGCCCATATGCTAACTGCGAGAATTGTGGCCCAGGGCAAAATCCGGGAGAAGGTATTGATAATGGAGGTATTGATGAGATTCTCGGAGGAGGAGATAGTGGCACTAATTGCGTACGGGTACGTCAAATTGCCGCCAATAAACGGGACAGCACTATTGCTAACGCTTGGAGGGAGTTTGCTGCAGAAACCATTGTGTGTGCAGGCTCAGCACAACAGGCAGCAGTTAATTTATATGGTGCGACTTGGTATCTTGCAGCTCTGGGACCTGAAGCGCCTTTTGCAATAGCAGCGTTAGGTGCAGTAGGTGTTGGGGGAACTTGCATGTGGGCGGCTGCTAGTCGATTAGATTCTAATTTACAAATAGCTCAGAGCGATTATCAACTTGATGTAATGGGCCAAGGTTGTAATCCTTAAATTTTCAATAAACTCATATTGTCATGGCAACTAAAACAATAAAAAATGTACTTTCTTGGTTTGTTATCCTATTCCCGATAGTTGTATTCTCGTTGAAAAGAGGAGTTGTGGGTGATTGGTATATTTTAATAATTATTATCAGTCTAGGTGCTTTGTCTGTCTCAAACTATCTTACTTTTAAGGACTTGAGAAAGACAATATTAGCAACTCTTATCCCTATAATAGTTGCTCTAACTTTTATTGGGATAGTTTATTTTCGCTACAACTAAGTTAGTCTTTTAAACGCCATTACTGGTATAAGAAAGTGACCGTACTTTCTTATACCAGTAATGGGTGCATTTGCCGGTTCGTACAAAATCCGTCACTTGGAATATCCTAAAGTAAGTCATGAACGGCTTTTTAGATCAACATATGGTCGAATAATTACGATGAAATCTTTTAGTAAGGGGATCATTATTGTAACCATGATGATGTTCACTCTCTCGTCCGCACAATCAAAGCAATCTACTGATCAACCAGCGGCCAAATGTGTTAATACATTGCCCTTAGGGAGCCGTATGTTAACCGATAGTATCCAGAAGTATTTAAAGTAAGTTGACAGCTATGAAATTCCTATTGTGGCGATTCAAACGTCAGCAGATACAACCCGCTATTTTATTACGGCTTTTATCTCAACTTACATGATTAAACGAAATCCACCGACGGCAATCGTAACCATTATGAATCGGGAGGCTTTGTTGTATGCCGAGAAGGCACCAATTACCCAAACCGCCCCCAAGTGTTACCAGTATCTGATCGAAAAATACAGCCGACTTCTTCACATCGATAAAATCAACCGACGTGATGGTATTCCTACGGACAGCTATACTGGTTCATACGATCCTATAAATAAGGAGATCGTTGTCATCAAAGGTGAGCCAATTTTAGTCAAGTCGGCCAAACGTTTTCCTTACATGAAAATGTGACGACGCCCTATTAAAGGAAGAAAGCTGAGTTGGTTTGGCAAATTGCTAAAACCAACTCAGCTTTAGAAAATCCTACAACGATTATGATATGAGTGGACTAACTGGGCTATTGTTTTATCTGATAGGAGGGCTGTTTATGATGGGGTATTATGTATACCCGCTCATTCTCAAATCGACCAATAATAGCCCTAGACAAGCTTTTGTCATTTGCTTAATACTCTATGTTGGCCAAGCGGCCGCATTATTTTTCCTGAATTGGAAACTCAAGATGCATTTGTGGGATTAAGTAGGATTGTCACAAACGTGTGGTAGCGACTTGGAACCTCACTACCGCACATTTACATTGAACCTGTTTATGGTCTTAGGATCCTTTCTTATTCTCCAACTGAGTGGAGTATATGTGCATATTCTTGCCTTCTATTTGCTTTAGTATTATTGGGGCATATACCTAGGCTTTGAGAAGCGTAACGAGAATCTCTTTGTGTTCGCCTTCGTAGCCTTTGAGATAGCAACCATGACCGTTCTATTTTCAACGGGTATCTTGACAATAGATATGTTTGAAATACCCTAAAAGCGAATCTTCTGCTTCAGCATGATGTGGCTATTTGTTTATCTCACTGGGAATCTAGTATTTATGGCACTTTTTAGTTTTCCTCTGGTATACAAAGCCACAAAAAACCCAAGGCGTGCTTTGGTAATTTGTCTGATTTTCTACGTCGTTCAAGCCGGTACTCTGGCTTTTCTAAATTGGAAACTGCAAATGCACTTGTGGGATAAGTAGGATTATCAAAAGTGCGGTAATGACGTATCAAGCTGCTACCGCATCACTTTATTATAAACTCCCACCACTTTAACCCTATTTTCCTTTTCAAGGATGAAATTACTCTTATGCTATATCAGGGCTTTCTTATAAAACCAGTTCTTGATTCATGAACTGAATCAATGTTAGGAATTTGTCGGCAAAGTCTTCTAGTTGAGCAACCATATTTTTGGGCTTTTTTCGCCCTAACAAGTTGATAACCAT